>NZ_JANJZL010000012.1:0-79661 GCF_024623155.1 Anaerosalibacter massiliensis | reverse complement strand
TGCTTTTCATTATTTTCTTAATTCCTTCAACATCGCCTTTTGCCTCTTCACTTATTTGAGTAAAACTTGCTGAGTCAATATTTAATGTTTGTACATCAATAAGTATTTCATTGTCATAAATTTCCATGTCATTGCTAATCTTATGAGCTGGTTGAGGCAATACTCCCTTTGGTTCTAATACACGATGAGTTCCATAAGGACATCCTTTCTTCATAATGACACCATCCTTTCATATTATCCAATTTTATTGTTAATTTTTTATCTAAATTTAGCCTTGAATTGTATACATACAAGGATTTATATAATGCAACAAATATGCCATGATTTTTAATATATACCTAAACAGCTAAACATAGCTATTTGAGTTATTTATTATTTAAAAAACTAATTGATTATTTTTAGATAATAATCTTCTTTCGCCAAGTTTTTGTCTATTTTAATGCTCAAAAATGAGCAACGTCCTTTCCCTTTACCTCAATTATTCTACTTATCTACAACATATTCTATAGGGATTTTATCTTCTCTACTTTCTATTAAATTTACAATAGAATCTACATATTCTTTTTCTACTTCCATCTTTTTAGCAAAATCAGATTTTATAAAATAAAAAAGATATTTTTCATTTTTAGATTTTAAAATAGTTACATGAGATAGCGTAGAAAAATTTATCTCTTCCTTATGCTTGAAAAAAATTCCTTTATAATTATATTCAATTCCTTCTTCAGTTATAAAAATTTTTTTCTTGTAAATGCTAAAATAAATAAACACTACTCCTATGATGACTTTCCACCATGATTTTGACCGTATACTGAATATAATTAAAAACAAACCTAAAAATACAAGAAGATTTCTTATTTTTTCATTATAATTATTTTCATTAATAACAATTTTCCTCATACAAATCATCCTAATCAACTTTTTAATAGAAAGCATAGAAAAATTCACATCTATGCTTTCTATATATAATATAAGATTTTAAGTCTCTAGAAATATAAAATTATATGTATAGTTTTGAATTAATTTACTCCATCTTTAACATCCTTCTTATAATCTTTATGAAATATAGCTATTCCTAAATAAGTCATTATAATTGCTAATATAGGATTAATTATATTCATAAATGAATAAGGTAAATAAGAAAATGTTGGCACTCCTAAAGTCGCTGCCTGATAAGCTCCACAACCATTCCACGGACATAATGCTGACCACATAGTTGCACCATCCTCTAATGTTCTTGAAAGAAATTTTCGATCTAAACCTCTTTCATCAAAAGCTTTTGCATACATTCTACCAGGTACCATTATTGCTAAATATTGGTCTGTTAATATAAAATCACAGATTATACCAGTAAATATTGTTAGCGCAACTAATCCAGTTAAACTTTTAATCTTTGCTACTATTCTACCTAATATTGCTTCTGTAAATCCTCCTTTTTCTAATATACCACCAAATGCTAATGCAAACATTATCAAAGAAATTGTCCACATCATAGAATCAACACCACCACGATTTAAAAGTTTATCTACAACTTCTACACTAGTTTCTGCAGCAAATCCTGTGTGGAATGTTTGTAATACCTCCCCTATATTTCTACCTTGGAAAATCATTGCCCACAATCCTCCTAATCCTGTAGCTGCTAAAAGGGATGGAATACTTGGTATTTTCTTTATTGCCGCAAATATTACAAATAGTGGTGGAATCATAAGCCATATATTAATATTAAAATTATCTAATATAGTATTTCTTATAAGCTCTACTTTACTAGGATCAAAATCTCCTGCCCCACCTTTAAGCCCTACTATAGTATAAATTATTAAAGCTAATAAAAAGCTTGGAAGAGTTGTTGTTAACATAGCTCCTACATGATCATATAGTGGAGTTTCTGCTGTAGCAGCAGCTACATTTGTACTATCTGATAAAGGAGATAGCTTATCCCCAAAATATGCTCCTGAAATAACCATTCCTGCCGCCAATGCAGGTTTAATTCCTAATCCTGTTGCAATACTCATAAGTGCAATACCTACAGTACCTGCTGAGGTCCATGCACTTCCAGTGGCTACCGAAACTATAGCACATAGAATTGCACCCGTTGGGAGAAAGGCCTTAGGTGATATAAATCCTAAACCATAATAAACCATAGCTGGTACGGTACCTGCTGAAACCCAACTCCCAATTAACATACCTACTATCATAACTATAAGAAGTGCTTCTACTGCCCTATTAATACTTTCTAAAACACCACTTAAAATACTATTCCAATCATGCCCCACTTTTTTAGCCATCAGAGCTGCGAGAATACATGCCAGTACAATAGGTATATGGGGCTCAAGTTCAAACTTTAATATACCTACAATTATAATAAACGTCATTCCTACTACTGGTACTAATGCTTCCCATAATTTTGGTTTTCTTATTTGATTCATTTTAATCCCTCCTGATTTTTATTTTTTATTTAATTTAATAATTACTTAACAAATTAAGTTAAAGACTACTAATTATATTTCCTTTTTAAATTCTCTTGATGGTTTTTAATCTTTATTATTTTCTGAATTTTATCTTTATATTTTTCTCCAGATCTACGCCCATTTAAAATATCTGTTAAATAGTTTTCATGAACACCTACTTTTTTTGCTAAATCTCTCTGAGTCATTTCTAATTCAATTAATTGTTTCTTTACTTTTTTCCCAAACTTCTTTTTTTCATATTCATTCATAACAAATCCTCCCATCTGTTTTCTTATGCAAATCACAGATATACTAGCAGCATAAAAATATAAGTATTATGATAAAATTAATAAGGCATAGCTATAATGACATTATAATGTCATTTTGACATTATGTCAATTTTTTAGTCTAATCGACATTCAAAATAGCAAGGAGGTATAATAATGATATGCTTAAACTCTCTTGGAAAAAGAATAGCCTACTTAAGAAAAAGGAGTAATCTAACCCAAAGACAGCTAATGAATATCTTAGATTTTGAAAACTTAAGTAGATATGAAAATGACGAGCGAAAGCCAAATATCGACATAATAGTAAAGTTATCTAAACACTTTAAAATTTCTACTGATTGGATATTAACAGGACAAGAACATAAATCTTATAGAAATTTTCAGCACAAAATAGAACTAGATGATAATGAAAAAAATTTTATAAAACTATTTGACCAACTAACGGAATTTGAAAAGGGACAAATTATAGGTAGGATGGAACAATTAATTGAAATGCATTAAAACAAAAATTCTTTTATTTTTATGTTATAATGACACGATTTCTTATCATTCTATAAATCTAAAGTTAATATCACATGATTATTTCAATACTTATGGAAAGAAACGTCTATATTTTATAGACGTTTCTTTCTCCTTTGACTAATTATTCTACTCATCTACAACATATTCTATAGGAATTTTATCTTCTCTACTTTCTATTAAATTTACAATAGGATCTACATATTCTTTTTCTACTTTTATTCCTCGAGGATCTTCCTCTCTATCAAAGTAAAAAATATATTTACCATCTCTGGTTTTATATATTATGATTTTATCTAATGTAGAAAAGTCTACCTTGTTTTCACGTTTGATAAAAATACCCTTATGACTATAAGTAACGCCATCTTTAGTTACAGTATTCTCTTTTTTATAAACAGTAAAATATAAAAAAATTAAACCTATAAGTAATTCTCTTAAGCTTTTATCCTTAATACTAAATATAACTAAAAAAGAACCTACAATAATACCTATTATTTTTAATCTTCTATTCTTCTTATTTTCTCCAATAACAATCTTGTCCATAAAAGCCTCCTTTTAACTATCTTATCAATACTTTGTATTGTATTTAATGAGCTTTAATTTGTCAATCTGAATATAGAAAAAGGAATCCTATAACAGAATTCCCTTAAAATATTAGCAATTATAATCTTTTGCTGCTTGGACGAAGCTTTTAAACAGTGGATGAGGTTTTGTTGGTCTTGATTTGAATTCTGGATGAAACTGTACTGCTACAAACCAAGGATGATCCTCTAATTCTATAGATTCTACCAATCTTTCATCTGGTGAAACTCCAGATATTACCATTCCCTTTTCAATTAGTTTATCTCTAAATTCATTATTAAATTCATATCTATGTCTATGTCTTTCATATATTAACTCTTCATCATAGGCAGCATAAACTTTTGTATTTTCTTTTAGTTTACATGGATAAAGACCTAATCTCATAGTTCCTCCCATGACATCTATATCTTTTTGCTCTGGCATTAGATCTATTACTGGATAAGGAGTATTTTCATCTAGTTCAGCACTATGGGCTTCTTTAAGTCCTAATACATTTCTTGCAAAATCTACTATTGCCATTTGCATTCCAAGACATATTCCAAGATAAGGAATATTATTTTCTCTTGCATATTTAGCTGCAGAAATCTTCCCATCTATTCCTCTGTGTCCAAATCCGCCTGGTACTAATATACCATCTACACCTTTGAGTATTTCATCACTATTATTGTCATTCAACTCCTCTGAATGAATCCATTTAATATCTACATCTGTATTGTTAGCTATTCCAGCATGGACTAAAGATTCTGCCACTGAAAGATAAGCATCTCTAAGCTCTACATATTTTCCTACTAATGCTATAGTTACTTTCCCTTCTAATTTTTTAGATTTTTCTACAATACTCTTCCACTCAGTTAAATCCAAATCATTGCATTTAAGATTTAAATGATCTATTACAAGTTGGGGAAGCCCTTCTTCTTCAAGCATTAGTGGTACTTCATACAATGTATTTGCATCTAAATTTTGTATTACTTCTGATGGTTCTAAATCACAAAAAAGTGCAATTTTATCTTTCATCCCTTGAGAAATGGGCTTTTCTGTTCTGCATATTAGAACATCTGGTTGTATTCCTATGCTTCTTAATTCCTTTACACTATGTTGAGTAGGTTTAGTTTTCAGTTCTCCTGCCTTGAGCAAGTAAGGAACCAATGTCACATGGATATACATAACATTTTCTCTTCCTATATCATTTTTAAACTGCCTTATGGCTTCTAAAAATGGTAACCCTTCTATATCTCCTACAGTTCCTCCAATTTCAGTAATTACTACATCTACTTCTTTTTCTTTTTCCGTTCTCATCATTCTTTCTTTGATTTCATTAGTAATATGAGGGATTACTTGTACTGTTCTACCTTCATATTCTCCTTTTCTTTCCTTGTTTAATACAGACCAATATACTTTACCTGCCGTTACATTGCTATTTTTACTTAAGTTTATATCTATAAATCTTTCATAGTGGCCTAAATCTAAGTCAGTTTCTCCACCATCATCTGTAACAAATACTTCTCCATGTTGATAAGGGCTCATTGTACCTGGATCCACATTTATATATGGGTCGAATTTTTGGATAGTAACCTTAAGACCCCTACTTTTCAAAAGCTGTCCTAAACTTGCTGCTGTAATACCTTTCCCTAATGATGAAACAACGCCGCCTGTAACAAATATATATTTAGTAGGCATGCCAAATACCTCCTTAAAATTAATTACATTAACTATAGTATTTTATATCAATGAAAAAATTATGTCAATTTAATATACATCACATAATTATATCATTTTCTACAGTTTTCTCCAACTAAAAATCCGGTTAAAAAAAGACTCTACTTGAAATCAAGTAAAGTCCTTTTTTTATTTAAAGTATTCTATTATACCTTTATACATACCTTCTGCTATGTCTTCCCTAGTTTGTTGTTTTTTCATTAGTGCTATATCATTAGGGTTGTTCATAAATCCTATTTCTATCAATGCTCCTACTAGATTGTGATTTTTAAGTACATATAGATTATGGTAAGTATATAGATTTGCTGCCTTCTTATCAAATTTATTTTTTGTGTTTTTAGTATTTAACTGTTCATTTAACTTTTGTGCAAATTTTATTCTTCCGCTAGTATCAACATTTGATTTAGTTTGGTTAGACCAATATACCCTTATGCCAGATGCACTAGTTTGTTTTTCCGCTGTTGTTGAATTACAATGTATTGTTAAAAATACCATATTATCTTTAGGATTGTTTCCTGCAATTCTCATTATTCTATCTAATTCTTCATTACTTCCTTCTGCATATACTGCTTTATTTCGTAAAATAGTATTTTGAACTGATTTTAACTCTTTTTGAAGATTATTTAGTTTTGATTCTAATTTTGTTTTATCTTCTGCCTCATTTAGAATAGAGTTAGATTTTGCTTGTCTCTCTTTTTCTAGTTCTTCTTTATCAATATTTAGTGCTTCAATTTCTTCAGTTAATCTTTGAATATTCAATTCTTCTTCTTCTATTTCTGATTCATATTTTCCTGTATCTACTTCTTCAACAATTTCTTCCACATTTTCAACTTCTTCTACATTTTCATCTTTTATTTCCTCAACTTCTTCTTTAGGTTCTTTAATATTTGCTTTGGACATTTCTTCAATTTGTATATTTAAACCTTGTATCTTCTCTTTAGATGTAATCAACTCAGCCGCTTTTTTGTTTATTTCATTATTTAACAGATTAACTTTTGTTTCAATTTCAGCTGTTTTATTTTCTTCTATTTCTGATTCTTTTGCTAATCTATTAATTTGTGCTATTTCTCTTTCAGTTTCATTTATTTGTCTTGTTAAACTTTGTGCTTTTGCTTCTTCAGATTCTATTTTATTCACTATGTTTACACGTTGTTGTAAGCTAAGATATACATCACTATTTCTGGTCATAACAACCCTCTTAGCTCCTGCTTCTTTAAGTATACGTTCTAATCTTTTAGCTATGTCAAGTGCAAAATCTTTCTCTTTATACTTTTTATCACTTGAAAGAGCTCCTGAATCACTTCCTCCATGTCCAGGATCTAATATCACTACTTTTCCTTTAAGAGAACCCGGGATACCTCTAAATTTAATAAAATCATCTGAACCTGGAGTTGGTGCTGGAGTTTGATTTGCATATAATTTATTTATTGTATTCTTTCCTACTATGCCATCTGCTGATAAACCATTTGCTCTTTGGAACTTCACTACTGCATTATATGTTCCGCCTCCAAATATTCCATCTGCCTTACCTGCATTGTATCCTAATTCATTTAATCTGTTTTGTAGGGTTACTACTTCTGGACCTCTACTTCCTCTACGCAATAAACTAGTTATTGGTGTACTATTTCCTGAATTACTTGGATTGCTTGGCTTATTTGGTTTACTTGGATTTGAATACAATTTATTTACTGTATTCTTTCCTACTATACCATCTGCTGATAAACCATTTGCTCTTTGAAAGCTTACTACCGCATTATATGTTCCGCCTCCAAATATTCCATCTGCTTTTCCTGCATTGTATCCTAGTTCGTTTAATCTGCTTTGTAGGGTTACTACTTCTGAACCTCTACTTCCTCTACGCAATAAACTAGTTATTGGTGCACTATTTCCTGGATTACTTGGATTATTTGGCTTACTTGGATTTGAATACAATTTATTTATTGTATTCTTTCCTACTATTCCATCTGCTGATAAGCCATTTGCTCTTTGGAAACTTACTACTGCATTATATGTTCTATTTCCAAATATTCCATCTGCCTTACCTGCATTGTATCCCAGATCGTTAAGTTTTCTCTGAACTGTAGCTACATCAGAACCTCTACTGCCAGTTCTAAGCAATCTATTAAATTCAGGTGCTGCATCTACGTTAGGTATATAAAAAACTACTAGTATAGATATTATTAATAGAAAGCTAATTAACCTTTTCTTCACTTTTTCACCTCCTTTGCAATTTAATCTTTGTGGAAACTTAAAAGGAAGACTATAACCTCCCAATTCTTTAATCCACTTTTATATATAATAGATTAAATTTATTTCAATAATATATAGAGCTAATCTTTCCACTAATTAACCCATATGTCATAATTTCAAATAAATATACTTTATTTAGCCATTACATACGCAAAACTTGAAACTCTTCGCCCATTAGTACTATGCCTTATATTTCCTTAGCCTTGCTATTCAATCATATATATCGACCATTTTTTTATTTCTTTAATATAAATTTTATATTTCTCCAATTTTTATTAAAATAACATATAAAATAAACTGTCCATTTTAGATAAATAGACAGTTAAAAGTTTAGATTACTTTAAAAAATTAATTATATATTTATAACTTGAACCTATCAATTTTTTGCTTTAACATATTAACAAATAAGAATAATGCTTATATCTTTCATAATAACAGAAGATATAAGCACTATTAGTTAAAATATATTTATTTTTGATTTGATAATAGAGAAAAAGTTCTTCTTCTCTTCATATTTTATAGGTTCTCCTACAGATATAATCTTATCTTGAATTAAAGCTTCTCCATTTAATGATGTTATCTTTTCAAAAGTTTCATTATCTACTATAGTTTTTAAAATCTCTAAACTTTTCTTTATCTTTGGAGATCTAACTCTTGGTGAGTGGGCATCTGTTCCTGTAAAATGAATCATATTGTGATTTAGGAGTAGTTCTCCTGTTATTTTTGATTTCTCACCATATATTCCTTCAAGACTTGGAAGATTTAACTGAGCTAATGCACCACCCATTATAAAACTATATAAAATATTTGGATTTTCTTGTATTTTAGCATTTCTCTCTGGATGAGCTATTATAGGAATATATCCCTTAAGACATAGCTCATATATTATATTTTCCATATACATAGGTACATCAAACATAGGCATTTCTACAAGCACATATCTAGTTTCATTTAATGTAGCTGCCTTTTTCTCTTTTATATGCTTTAAAGTATTTGGGGTTATATATATTTCATTTCCTAGATAAACCTCCAAATCTATTCTTTCATTCTTTAAAGTATTTCTAAGATTCTTTAGAACAACTTTATTTTTATCAAAAGTAGTTGAATCTGTTCCCTCTATAAAATGAGGTGTGGCTATCACTTTATTTATTCCATTTTCTATATAAAGTTTCGCCATATCTATAGACTCTTCCATTCCACTAGAACCATCATCTACCCCTGGAAGTACGTGGCAATGTATATCTATCATTTATCTCCCATCCTTTTTAATCTGCATAGTAATTATAATAGTTATAATTATAATATCCTCCTTGTTTAACTGGTACTTTATTTAATACTACCCCTAATATATTAGCATTAACCTTTTCGAGTAAAGATTTTGCTGCTTTTGAAGCATCAACATCTGCTTGTCCTACAGCACATACTAATATAGTACCATCAGCAATAGTTGAAAGAATGGCTGAATCTGTTACCATTCCTACTGGCGGAGAATCTAATATAATCATATGGTATTTAGTCTCTACCTCTTTTAAAAATTCTTTCATTCTTCTAGAGCCTAAAAGTTCTGCTGGATTGGGGGGAATAGGCCCTGCTGTTAGTACATGAAGATTTTTTTCTATCTCCGGTTCATATGCTACCTCTCTTAGACTAACTCCCTCTGCCAATATATTAGTTAAACCTTGTCCATTATGAATATTAAAAAAAGTATGTATCTTTGGTTTCCTTAGATCACAATCTACTAAAAGTACTTCCTTTTCTGACTGAGCCATAGTCACTGCTATATTTGTTGATACAGTACTTTTTCCCTCACTAGGTCCAGAGGAAGTAACTACTATACTACTTAAAGTCTTATCTATACTTGAAAACTGAATATTAGTCCTTAAAGTTCTAAAAGCTTCAGATACTGGAGATTTAGGATTTCCATGAGTTATTATCTTTTCTCTTTTCATTTTCTCACCTCAATACAATTAATTGTCCATTTTTGGTATAGTACCTATAATAGGTAGTCCTAAATGATATTCTACATCATCTGGAGTTTTTATAGTATTGTCTAAATATTCAAGAATAAAAACTAGAAAAATACTAATCATAAGACCTAACACTCCAGCAATTGCCATATTTAATTTTGGTCTAGGCTTTATAGGTTCTTCTGGCTCTTGAGCTCTATCAATTACTTGAATATTCTCTACTTTCATTATCTCCTTTACTTTTTCCATAAAAACTGTAGCTGTCTCATTTGAAATAGCCATTGCCATTTTAGGATCTTCATCTATTACTTCAATCTTTATAATCTCTGTATCATTTACAAGATTTACATTTACCTTTTCTCCAAATTCTTTAATAGTTAAATCTAAATCTAGATTTTTTATTACTTCATCTGTAACTGCTCTACTTTTAACTATTTGACCATATGTAGTTACAAGTTTTTGATTTAAAAGCACATCATTATAATCCATTTGACTGTCATTGTTGCCATAATCTTTAGGTTTACCTACCATAAGAGTAGTGAATGTTTCATATTTTGGTGACAATATGAAAAGACTTACTATTCCACTGGCTAAAATAGAAATTATTGTTATTAAAATTATAAGCCTTTTTCTTTTTCCCAATATTAAAAAAAGCTCTTTAATACTTATTTCTTCCACTTTTTTTGCCTCCTTAAAGTTTCTTTATTTACCATCATACGCTTTAAGCCCTATATTTTATAGAGCTTAAGGCCTATTTATACTTAGAAATATTTAGTATATAATCAATAGAAATATTACTTATGGCATATTATTCAATTATATATTAAAATGTGCTATTTTTCCACAAGGAGGTAGTTGATAAAATTGACTTTTTTTGAAGCCTTATCAAAGCTTTCTAAAAGAAAGAAAGTAGACGGATACTATGAAGCTGGCTTCATGCTTACCCCAAAGGAAAAACAGAGTTTAATAATTGGTTTTTCTGTAATAGGTATCCCAATACTAATTTGTCTTTTATTTATTATTTTAAACTAATACATATAATTATAAATAAAGTAGGTTGACTTGCAAATCTATATAGGTCCTAACCTACTTTTAATCTTTATTTACATAATAATTTTCAATTAGCTATAAGCCTCCCATAACTTAAGCCACAAACATTCTTGACAACTTAATAAAGTTTCAATAAATCATTAAAATATTGTAAAAGTCCTATGCCAAATTATAGCAGGACCTTAGAAACTTTTCAATACATATATCGACATAAAATGTCTTAAATAGAGAATAAAAATTAAATACATAATTTATATAATATTATATCTCTTTAATCTTAGCTAGACCATTTTTAGTCCATATTAAAAAATATTTAATTAACATTATCTAAGAGACCTCTTATGTCAATAGGTAGGGAGTATATTAATATTTAACTACATTATTATTTTCTCTCTATAATTATAACATTCAGTTATCTATTTTGAAAATAAAATATGGAAGTCATCAAAACCACGACTTCCATATTTTCATAAAATAAACTATTCATTGAAGCTATATTCTTCTTGACTTAAACTAACCTTTGAACGTGCATAGATTATTGAAGCTATAATTAAAGTTAAAGCTTCATAAAATAATGGTGCAATCCAAATTCCAATATCTCTCCATATATTAGGTAATATAAATAACATTATAAATGCCAATATATAGCCTCTTAAAGATGAAATAATAGTAGCTTTTTTTGTTTCTTTTAATGCAGTAAAATATCCAGAAAAAATAATATTAAATCCACAAATTAAAAACCCAAAGCTAAATATTCTTAATCCTCTTAAAGCTATCTGAAAGGATTCTTTGTTTGAAGCCTGAATGAATAGAGAAACTAATTGCTCAGTAAAAAGTTGAGAAGAAATAAAAAACAACAATCCAAAAGCTAGAGATGTTTTTAAAGCTAAATTCAACAATCTTTTTATACTTTTATAATCCTCTTTCCCATTATAAAAACTAATTAAAGGTTGCATTCCTTGGTTCGTTCCTACCATTGACATTAGTACTAAATTATTTAAATACATTATAACACTAAAAGCCGCTATACCATGTGGCCCAATATGGCGTAAAATGACATAATTAAAAATAAAAGTAGTAAAACCAACAGATAATTCTGTTAAAGATTCAGGTATTCCTAATATAAATAGATTCTTTATCAATTTAAAATCTAACTTAGGCTTTACAAATTTTAAATTAGACTTTCCTAAAATAAAATGTATTAGAAAAGCAACACAAGATATAAATTGAGAAAGTCCTGTTGCAAAAGCAGCACCCTTTATACCATAGTCGAAACGAATCACTAAAATATAGTCTAATACTATATTAGTCAGAGCAGATAATGTTACACATGTTATGGAGTAAATTGGAAAACCGTCTGCTTTAACTAGTACTTCTAAAGAATAAGATACTATAAAACAAGTACTAAATATTATAATTATTCGCAAATAATCTTTTACATAAGTTAAAGTTTCTTTAGTTGCTCCTAGGAAAATAGCTATTTTATCTAAAAAGAGTAATGAAATAGTAGTTATTATGACCCCTAAAATAGAAAGAATAATCACATTTAGAGTAAAAACTTCGTTGCTCTTTTCCTTTTTATTCTGACCAAAATAAAATGTAATTAAAGTAGAAGAACCAATTGCTATTAAAAGACCAATAGCAAATATAGTGTTCACAAAGGGCATAGATAAATTCACTGCTGCAAGAGCAAATGGTCCAACTCCTTTCCCTACAAACATACCATCAGCCATTGTATAAATAGAAAAAAACCACATAGCAGTTACTGAAGGGATTGAATACTTAAAAAACTTTTTTGTTAATTGTCTTTCATTTGAAACTTCTTGTTGCATCAATATCGACTCCTTATTTTGATTATATCTCCTTGTTTAATACTATAAACCTTGGTACAATACTAATGTCAAGGAAAAATAGAGGTGATTTGAATGAAAAAAAAATACGAATACAGAATAGGAGAAATATCTAAGCTCTATGATATAGGTCCTGACTCCATTCGCTACTATGAAGAAAAAGGATTGATTTCTCCAAAAAGAAAAGAAAATGGATATAGAGCATATTCCTTAGAGGATATTTGGAGATTGAATTTGATAAAAGACTTAAGGAAACTAAATTTTTCTGTAAAACAAATAAAATCTTATTTAGAAGATAGAAATATAGATACAACTATTGATTTAATGGAAAAAGAAATTGATTTAATAGAAAAGGAAATTGTACCTTTAATTTTATTGAAAAAAGGCTTGGAGGAAAAAGTAAAAATACTTAATGATTTTAAAAAAATAAATGAATATGAAAAAATAAAGATTAAAAAAATAAAGGCTAGAAAAATTATCCTCATAGAAGAATCTATGTCTAAAGATGAGGAAGTAGATTTAGCCTTCAGAAAACTAGAAGCTAGAAACGATTCTAAGTTATTTTTATTTGCAAATAAAGATATGGGAGTTTTCATAGAGAAAGAAAGTATGGAGAAAGGAAATTATACCATATATGAAAATGCATTCTTTTTTGTTGATGGTGATGAAGAAAAATACAATATGATTATACCTGAAGGATATTTTGCAACATTAGTATACAAGGGAAGTTATAAAAAAAGCCAGCCATTGTTTGAGAAAATAATAAAATTTATTGAAGAAAAAGGGTATTCTATAAATGGAAATCCTATGGAAATTTATCGTTTAGATATTCATGGTACATCAGAAGAAGAAGAATTTATAACAGAGATACAAATACCTATTTTATTAAAAAAATAATAAAATACGTATATGATTTCTTATAAATCTTCTTTTATTAAACTTAATTTCAGACTTATTATACATCTAGCAAGTATTCATTAGAGGATTATTTCAATTTTAGTTCCTACTCCAAGCTCACTTTCCATATTTATAATGCCACCATGAGCTTTCACAATATCCTTTGCTATGGCCATTCCAAGTCCAGAACCTTTATGCCTTTTCCCTGTATTTGTTCCTCTATAGTATCTGTCAAAAATATGTTTTAACTCTTCTTTTTTAATGCCCTTTCCATTATCTGTTATTGATATATGAACTCTATCTCTTTTTTCTACTCTAACTTCAATATCAACATTTTCATCATTATGAATTATAGAATTATATAAAATATTATTAAAAACTCTTTTCATTAATATTTCATCTATATCCCTTTCAATAACTTCCCTTGCTGCTGAAAAATTGATATTCACCTTACTAGTTTGAGGATTATTTAAAATATCTATTATAACTCCTCTTAGTAAACTTACAATATTAATATTTTTTAAATTTAAAACAAGATCTTTGTTTTTTAATCTAGTACTTAAGTTTAAATCATCTATAAGATCTTTTATATAATTAGATTTATCTTCTATTATCTTGCTGTATTCTCTCACTTCTTCCTCTGTAAAATTATATTCTTCACTAGATAAAATCTCAGCATATCCTTTCACTGAAACTAATGGTGTTTTTATATCATGAGAAATATTTGCTATCCACTCTTCCCTCATCTTATCTAATTTTTTTCTTTCTTCTTCATTGCTCCTAAGTTCTAAAGATAAATGGTTTATATTATGATAAATCTCCTTATAAATTCCTTTTTCTCTTCTCTTTAAATTATACTCTCCCTCTGAAAGACTTTTAACATCCTGTATAATATTTACTAATGGTTTCGTAAGTCTTCTACTAAACAAATATCCAAACAATAACGCTATAATAGCATCAATAAACAAAATCATACGCATTCCATTTCTCAAGCGGCGACCTAAATTATAAGTATTATAAGAAATAACCTGTCTTTTTATCCTTTCAGGTGGAAATCCTATAATATAACTATAATTTCTATTTCCAAATTTCTTCTCTGATATAAATATGGTAGACATATTATCAGTTGTAATATACTTATATGCATGAACCAGTTCTATAGGAGTATAATGTTTTTTAGCCTTAACAGGTTTCATATAACTATAAACTTCATTTCCTTCTTCATCCAAAATTTGTATCCAAGCTTTTTTTTCTTTCAAAATTTTTTTTCCATTATCATTTACATATATTTCATCCTTATCACCTATTAAATAATCTTGGAATTCTCTTGTAAAATCCTCTGGAGAAAAATGTTTAATTCCATTTATTATATCAATATCACTTCTATTTCCATAAAATATAAGAATAGTTCCTCCAATAATATTAATAAGGATCACTATAATAGCAACTGATACTACAGTTATAATAAACCTACCTGTTATTTCCCAATTCATACCTATTCATCCTTTAAAACAAATTTATATCCTAAACCTTTTATATTAACAATATATTTTGGATTAGATGGATTTTCTTCAATTTTCTCTCTCAATCTTCTTATATGTACCATTATAGTATTATCAAAGCCTATATATTCTTCTCCCCAAACTTCACTACACAATTTTTCCTTGCTCATAATCTGATTAGGATGCTTTGCCAAATACAAAAACATTTTATATTCTTTAGGTTTCAGTTCTATTAATTTCCCATTTTTCCTGACTTCTATCTTTTCCTCATCTATTTGAAAATCTCCAACGTTTAATATAACATTCTTATTTTTTTCTTCATCTTTATAATTACTTCTTCTTAAGTGAGCTTTTATTCTATAAGCTACTTCCTTGGTACTAAAAGGTTTTGTTATATAATCATCTCCTCCCAAAGCAAAACCTAATACTCTATCAATTTCTTCAGTTTTTGCTGATATAAATAAAATAGGAACATTGGAAATTCTTCTGATTTTTTTACAAACCTCATATCCTTCTTCATCAGGCAGCATAATATCTAAAAGAATAATATCTGGATTAATTTTTCTAAATAATTCAAATCCACTTACTCCGTCCTCAGCTGTATATATATTTTCAAAACCCTCTTTCTTTAGCACCATAGACAATAACTTCAATATATCCTCTTCATCATCTATTATTAATATCTTTTCTTTACTTAATGACCTTTCCATACTAAACACCCCTATCACATTTTCCTGTTATTTACCTAATATTGTAATACTAATATTAGCATGTTCTAATACTATTATGCCATATGATAAGAAGAACCAAATAATATTTTTTTGGTTCTTCTTTTTAATGTTTTTATCTATAAGGATAAAAAATATATATTAACACTAATCCAGCTATTAAAAATATAAGCCCTATAACTAAAAAAACTACCGTATTTCCATTCCATGCTGGTTTGTTTGTAAAAGCTCTCCATCTATAAGATACTCTACCCATTCCAATAAAAAAGAATCCAATAAATAAAGTTATTATACCAATTAAAAATAAACTATTTGTCATAATTACACCTCTTAATTTTCTACTATTTATCCAACATCTATGCTGCCTAAAATTCTTGTTTATCTTTTATTTTCTTTGATAAATGCTTTGTATGTGAGTCTAGGAAAAATTAAACAACCTGCTACAAATATTGTTCCTTGAATTATCATTATTGACAAACTTACCTCATGCTTAATTAATTGCGAAGATATCATTCCCCACAATGGAGTCATAACGATAAATTTACTAGGCAAAACAGCCTCTAATATATATGGAACTCCCATAATCAAACCACCCAAAATAAATGGAATAGAAGCTGATTTACTTATTGACGATAAATATAAACCTAACTGGGCAAAGAAAAAGGAGGCTATAATTATAGTACCAATCATTATTAGCATCATTTCAAATACATTTAAAGTTGAACTTATCCCTTTAAAGTACCAAAGGTTTTTTAATGGTATATCCAAACCTTTAAAGTGAACCTTTTTAAGTCCATCTAAGTATATTACAGTTACTATAGATAGATTTACTATGGAAATCGCTATACCTGCTCCTATTCCCTTAGCTATAACTGTCTTTTTCTTTCCATTTTTTGTAGTATTTATTAGGTCACTCATATTTGAATTATACTCTAAGGTATATGCACCAGATAAAATCATGAACATAACTAAACCCATTATAGGCGTATATCCGTAACTTTTGAAAAAAACATCTGCATAAACTTCACTTACAGTACCATTATGAATTAATAACGTTCCAAATAACAAAGATACCACCCAAACTATTAAAACACCTTTTTTAAATAACATTTTTCTTAATTCTGACTTTATAAGTTGGCCCATTTATTATACCTCCTTTGTATTTTCTAAATCAAAATAAAACATATAGACATCCTCAAATTTTGGTTCCATAACCTGTGCATTTACATATGGTATAGCTTCATCACTTACAATTCTAAGTTCAGTAAAATCTATTCCTCTCTGAAGATTAACTACCTTATACTTACTTTGTATTTCTGCTAATTGGTTCTCATCATTAGTTCTTATTCTATATACTTTTCCATTCATATCAGATAAAATTTCCCTATGACTTCCCTTCATAATCATTTCACCATCTTTTATCATGATAGTTTCCTTTGCTATGGATTCTATATCAGAAATAATATGAGTTGAAAGTATTATTATCTTATCTTTAGATATGGCTGATAATAAATTTCTAAATCTTGTTCTCTCTTGTGGATCTAATCCTGCTGTTGGCTCATCCAATATTATAATTTTAGGATCATTTAATAACACCTGAGCAATTCCTACTCTTCTCTTCATTCCACCCGAAAATTTTCCAATAGCCTTATTTCTTACATCATATAATCCAACTACATTTAATAATTCATCTATTTTCTTATTTGCCTCCCTTTTAGCTAGGCCTTTTAAAGCTGCTATATATTGCAAAAAGCTTTTAGCTGAAAAATTTTTATAAACTCCAAACTCTTGTGGAAGATATCCTATAACACCTCTATATTCATCTTCTATACTGTAAATATTTTTGCCATTGTAAATTATTTCTCCAGTTGTAGGTTTAATTAATGTAGCTATTTGCTTCATTAATGTTGTTTTACCTGCTCCATTAGGGCCTAAAAGCCCATATACTCCATTTTCTAATGTAATTGTTATATTGTTATTTGCATTTTTATTTCCATAACTTTTAGTTAAATTTTTTATTTCAAGTTTATTCATACTTAATTCCTCCCACTCTATCTTGTTAAAAATTTTTTAAAGATACTTGTACACAAAAATATTCCTATAAATAAAATAGCTATGATAATCACAAAACATAGATTTGCTATATCTAAATTCATAGTAAATAATTTTAATCTTCCAAAATACATTCCAACCAGTTCATTAAAATTAAATATTAAATCTATAAAATTAATCCTTGAAAATATAAGCAATACCTCTTTTGGTAAATATTTAATTAAAGTCATTACTTTTCCTAAAAATATAAAGATTAAAAACCCACTTGTAGATTGAATAGAATTTGTACTAACAAATGAAAATAAGCTTGCCAATACCCCTAAGGTAATAAAAATTACAAACATAATACCTATTTTAAGTAATACAAAATTGTATATTGTATAGGCATCTTTAAGTAATAATGGATTGTCCACTATTCTTATAGCTTGTAGCACTCCATTAATGGGTTTTCCATATTGCATAATAGTAATTATAAATTGTATTGCTAGATAAACAGTATAAAGAAATACTGGAATTCCTATACTTAAAGCTAATTTTGAATACAAAACTTTGTTTTTATTTTCTGATGATAAAATTAAACTATCAACATTTGATACAATTTCATCTGTATAGATATTAGAAAAAATTATTATTATGATAATAAGCATAATAGAGCTCATAAGTGGATGAAATGCTCTATAATTAAATACCTTCCAAAACATAGTATCCTTATATTCATAAAACTTTATTGCAGCTAATTTTTCATTAGACATTTCCTTAAGTTCTTCTGAAATATCATCCTCCCCTTTATTTTTACTTTGCTCCCTCAACAACTCTACTTTCATATTAAATTTCTCTTCATCTGACATTGAATTTTCACTACCATCTTGAATAATTTGATTTGGTTTTATAAATACCATAGACATAGAAATTATAAGGAATAATATTAAAGCAATTATTCCATTTTTCGATTTGAATATTTTCTTTATTTCCCAGTTAATCATTCTTTTTTCCTCCTGTACTTTTTAACTACAAGAAGATTTTAACTCTTCGTCCTTAACTCTTGATAACATTAACCTTAACTAAATCTTAAAATTATAAAATTCCCATTATTATTTAATATTTCACAATATAGTTGTATCACTAAACATACCGTTATTGACGATGTTATTAAATCTAGACAATCTGGAGTAGACAATTCCTGTAAAGAAATTAAAAGTCATAATCAAAGAAATAAACATTTATAGCGATATTTACATATAATAAAAGCTCATATTTAACAATTTAAATTGTTAAATATGAGCTTTTATATCTCTATCGTTTAGTATCTTTCATGGAATCTGGCTTTACCTCTAAATTTTCCAACTATGGTTCTACTGATTTTTTAAAAACATAACAATCTACTAAAATTCTATTCTACAAAAAGGTGTATTTTCTGTAAAAATAATTCTTGGTGCTAAAATATAAGCAGATGAAAAACCTGCTTGCTCAATAACAGGAACTAATTCTTTTTTCCCATCCCCATATAGATATGCAAAATCCACTACTTCTACTCCTTTTAAATTATCTTCAATAACCTGTTTACTCTTGACCACATCACTTAGAAAAGCTTTTTATAGAACAAATATAAAAACCATATTTATTTATAATAATATAATAGGATAATACAAGCAAAAGTAATTAGATCACATAAATGCAATTATCATAATAAGAGATTAAATAATTATCCTGTGACCAGACAGGATGATTGCTTTTCCATCTTTTGTTATATCTAATTAGATTAGTCACATAGTAATCACATTTTGCTTATTCTAATTACTTTTATACTTTAATACATTATTCCAAAAATCATTTCATATTTGACACGTAATGCTACAAAATATACTACCCTCAACTTACTCTACTATATCCACAATTTCCTTCCAATTTGAAACTATATAATTTGCACCATATTTTTCTAGTTCTTCACGGTTTCTAAATCCCCAAAGTACTCCTACACTATCCATATGAGCATTTTTAGCTGTCATAATATCTACATTTGAATCTCCTATAAATAGTATTTCATCTAGTTTAAGACCCATGCTCTCTGCAATTTCTAAAGCTGTAGTAGGATCAGGTTTATGGTCAACATCCTCTCTTTCACCATAAACCTTAACAAAAGGTATTCTTTTAAAAAACTTGTCAATTAAATTCTTAGTATATTCATCTTTTTTATTTGAATTGACAGCCAATTTTATATCTTTTTCAACTAGTGAATCTAACAAATCATTAATTCCATTATATGGCCTCGTCTTATTGAGATATCTTCTATCATAAACTTTAAAAAGTATATCTACTGCATTATTAATTGTCTCTTCATCAGTTTCTTTAGGAAAGTTCTTTAATACTAACCTTCTAAAACCTCCCCCTACTTTCTTTTTATATTCTTCATAAGAATGAGTAGGTAGATTAAATCTTTCAAGAACTTCATTCATGCTATCACCTATATCTTCAATTGTATCTAATAAAGTTCCATCTAAATCAAAAATAATTCCCTTATATCTACTCACCTGTGCATCCTCTCCTCTTTATATAGTGTTTTATTAAAATATATGCTATCTTATTGTATAAACTTATTTGGCATCCTAATTATACCATATTAAAATATGAGTTAATATCCATAAATAAAAAAGGATCATATTGGTAATTTAAACTACCAATTATGATCCTTTATTTGAAAATATTAAATCATTCAATATAATCAATATGTTTTTCTGCAGAAATAGCTGCAATAGCTCCATCAGCAGCAGCAGTTATTACCTGTCTTAAGGATTTTGATCTACAGTCTCCGGCAGCAAAAACTCCTGGCACGTTAGTATTCATTTCCTCATCTGTTTTGATAAAACCATTTTCCAGTTCTATTTCATCCTCGAATATATTTGTCACTGGACTTAAACCTACATATGGAAATACCATAAAATCTGTATGTCCTTCCCTAGGGCCAATTATAGTCTTTTGCCCAGTTTTAACATTTTTTACAACCATATACTCTACACAATCTGTGCCATTTATTTCAGTTACTATAGTATCCCATATGAAATTAAGATTCTTACATTTAAAAGCCTTTTCTTGAATAGATTTAGCAGCTCTAAGCTCATCTCTTCTATGGATGATAGTCACTTTTCTACCAAACTTAGTTAAATACATTGCCTCTTCAACAGCAGAATCTCCACCGCCTATTACATATACATCCTTATCTATACACAGATTGGCATCACAAGTGGAACAGAAGGAAATTCCTTTCCCTATAAGTTCTTCTTCTCCCTTACAACCTATTAGTCTAGGTTTAACACCAGTAGCTATAATAACAGATTTAGTATGATAAACATTTCTAAAAGTTTCCACAATCTTCTCTTGTCCACTAAAATCTACTTCTTTTACATTAGTAAATTTAAACTTTACTCCGTATTTTTTAGCTTGCTCATAAAATAAATTCATTAATTCTTCCCCGCCTACTCCTTCAGGAAATCCAGGATAATTTTCCAAATCTTCAGTAGAAGTAATCAAGCCACCTACTAAAGACTGTTCAATAATAAGAGTTTTAAGCATGGATCTACCACAATATATGCCAGCTGTAAGACCTGCAGAACCGGCTCCAATTATTACTACATCGTAATTCTCATGTTTTTTAGCCATCTTTTCCCTCCTACTAGACTTCACAGTATTAAATAAAGTAATTAACTAATAATTTACTACCTGTCCATGCTCCTAAAAATATAAATATAAGATATTCCCAACCATGAAGAGACATTGATGCCATTCCACTAAATAAAGCTCCGATATTACAACCAAATGATATTCTAGCACCATATCCCATTAACAATCCCCCTAATATTGCAGCAACTACTTGTTTGCCAGATTTAATCTTCTTTATCTTAAATTCTGAAGCTAAAAGTGAAGCTAAAAGAGCTCCCACTATTATACCTATATTCATTATTGAACCTGTATGACTAAAAAAACCATTAGCCAATACTTCACCTTTACTTCCTTGAAAATATGCCCAAGATTCAGGATGTCCACCTAGAGCTTTAAATATCCAAGCTCCCCAATAAGAAAATGTAGTTGTAACCCCCCAGGGACTGCCATTTATTATAAAAATAGCTATATTAAATATAGCTAATAAAACTGCACCAGTTATATAGGACCAAGGGTTTTTAAGAAACTTTTTATAATAAGGACTATTTTTAATCCCCATATTTAGCCTCCTTTCCAATAAAGTTAAATACACTAATTATTTAGTTTTTTCTATATATATTTCCCATTGCCCATCATCAATTTCATCTATTTCACAATTATATCCTTCTTTCCTTGCCCATTCAGGAACATTTTTTATAGCACAACTATGGTCTACCTCAACTACTAAAGTATCACCAACACCAACTTTCTTCATCTTCTTCTGAGTTTTTATCAAAGGCACTGGACATGCTTCACCTAAACAATCTAATCTTAGTTCTTTTGACATTTTAATTTCCCCCTTAATTTTTATTTAATTATTTTTATTTCCAAACCGATCTGCTAAAATATAAAGACTTAATAAAAGGCCAAATTGTAAAATTAAAGCTGGAAACCAACCTAAAACATCAGGTAAAAAAACTTCCTTTCCTCTATTCATAAAAGTATTTTCCCAAAATCCAAAATGTTTAGCTCCCCATAGGGAACCAATTATAAAAAAAATCAAAGATAACCATTGCATCATAAAACCTTCTCCAACTCTCATAAGAGTTCCAGAAGCACATCCTCCAGCTATAACCATTCCTATACCAAACATAAAAGCTCCTATTGCTATATGAACTCCTGAAGGGCTTATATTTCCTGGTATAGATGTTCCCTCAATATATGCTCCATATTGAATAGCTGCAAAACCTATAGTTGCCAAAGCAATAGTTATAATCACTGCTTTAGAAAGACTAGTACCTCCAGTTAATACAGGATCTCTAAGAGATGCTGTAAAACAAAATCTTGAATTTCTAAGGGTAAATCCAAGAAGTATCCCCAAAAGCCAAGACATGGGATGTTTAGTTCCTAAATTCTTTATCAAATATCCTAATATAATAATTATTATTAATAATCCTATTCCAACTGGTATCTGATTTGCTTTTTTCTTCTTTCTCTTATTACCTTTACTTACTTCCATGCAATCACCTCCATATAATAGAATATTGTTAAAATAATAACTATCTTTTATATCAATTATATACTATAGATCCCATATTTAGTAATTAGTAATTCTAATACAGCATTAAAGATATTGATATAAAATTAACAATTCGTTTGTCAATTCTACCTATAACTAGAATAATATTCATGCCATAGTATAGAAAAATCTTCATATCTTATTAGAGATAAAGTTCTAGATATATAATAAATCCTTTAATAATGTCACTAAGTTATGATGACAAGTTGACGCTAACTAACCTTTGTAATATCAACACTTCTAGGGTACTATTATATTAAGAAATTGGAATAAACTTATTTAAGTAAACATTTTCTAGGAGAGATAAATATGAAATCTTTAGAAAGGCGAAGCAAGGACATATTATTTATTCTAGCAGAAAGTAAAGAACCTATTACTACAAAATTTATAGGTGACAAATTAAACGTTAGTTCAAGAACTATAACGAGACAAATGCCCGAAATAGAAAATTATTTGAATATTCATGGCTTTAAATTTACTAAAAAACCTGGCTATGGAATTATAGTTGAAGGAAATTTAGAAGAAAAAAATAGACTTAAACAATTACTACATAATGAAAAAATCCAAAAAAGATATTCACCACAGGAAAGACAATTGTTCATACTAATTGAACTACTTAAAAATAAAGAACCAATTAAGATATATAGATTTAAATCTGATTTAAATGTTACTGAAGGTACTATTAGTCTGGACCTAGATAAAATTGAGGATATTTTAGCAAAATATGAGGTCAAATTAGTTAGACGACCTGGACTTGGTGTTTATATTGATGGAACAGAAGCCAATTTGAGAAAACTAATAGTAAATCTTATATATGAAAATAATTTACAAAATGATGTCTTAGATATACTTGGAGATATTGTTCAAAAGAAAAATAACAACTCTATAGCATTTAAGACTAAAAATAAACTTTTAAATATGATAGATAAAAATACTATTAGAAAAGTAGAAAAAATAGTCTCAGAATTTGAAAGAAATATAAATTTAGACCTTAATGATAGCCAATATGTAGCATTAACTGTCCATTTAGCCTTGGTAGTTGAAAGAATCAAAAATGGGGATGAAATTCACATGGAGGAAAAATATCTAAATAATATAAAAAATAATGAAGAATATGTTTACGCAAAAGAATTATCCTATGAAATTGAAAACAACTTTAATATTAATATGCCAGAAGATGAAATTGGATATATTACTATGCACCTTCTAGGATCAAAAAAATATTTTGATCAACAAAGAAATGATTGGGATAACTTTTTCATAGATAATTATCGAATCATTAAAACAGCAAAGGCTATGATTAGATTTATCCAAAATGAATCAAAATTAAATTTGATGCAAGATGAAAAAATATTAATTAATCTAACAATTCATTTAGAGCCTGCAATTAAGAGAATAATAATGGGAATGGAAATTAGAAATCCTTTATTAGGTGAAATAAAAGAAAATTATCCCTATATTTTTAAACTATCAAAAAAGGCTTCTTCTATTATAGAAAAGGAATTTAATATTAAAGTCCCAGATACAGAAGTTGGATATATAGCCCTTCATATTGGCGGTGCATTAGAAAGAAATAAAAATTATACTTTTAATATAGTTGTAGTTTGTCCTAGCGGTATTGGAGCTTCTGGATTATTATCTACAAAAATTAGTAATGAATTTTTAAATATTGAAGTAATAGATACAGTATCAGCAATAGACATAAATAATATTGATTTAGGTAGATGTGATTTTATTGTATCTACAGTTCCTATAAATATTAAAAACATGGGATGGGTTTTAGTAAATCCATTGTTGCTAGAAGAAGATAAAAAAAATATTAAAAATCTAATGAATAAGATTCCATTAGATAAAAGCGAAAAAAACTATGAAATTACAAATAACATAAGTTTTAGAGATAAATTAATAAAAGACATTAACTATTCTAAAGCTATTATGCAAGTATTAGATAACTACAAATATTACGATAAAATTTATTTAGATAATTATGAAAATTTAATTAATAAAATCACTAAAATATATACAAATAATAACTCTTCATATAATCAGTTGAAAAAAGATATTCTTCATAGAGAAAGTTTAGGTCAACTTATTCTAGAAGAATCAAGTACAATAATTATTCATTGTAGAACTGAAACAGTAGATGAATTGCAACTTGGGATCATTAAAATATTAACTCCATTAATTATCAATAAAAAGAATGTTGAAGTTGAAGTTGTAGTTATACTATTGGCTCCATCTAATATAGAAAGTGAATATATAGAAATTATGAGTTATATTACTCAAAGTATTTTCAAAAGCAAACCAATAAAAACAATGACAGAAAAAGAAATATATCAAACTTTAAATAATATTTTAGAAGATTTTTATTTCAATATAAAAACAAAAAGGAGGTAATAAAATGAGTGAATCTTATGCAAAGGAACATAAAGGAGCAAGAGTCAAGATTCAAGACTTTGGCAGGTTTTTATCTGGAATGGTAATGCCAAATATTGGTGCATTCATAGCATGGGGATTGATAACAGCTCTTTTTATTCCTACAGGATGGAAGCCTAATGAAAAATTAGCAGAATTAGTAGGACCAATGATAACCTACTTACTTCCATTACTAATAGGATATTCAGGAGGTAATATGGTTAGTGGTAAAAGAGGTGGAGTGATTGGTGCTATATCAACTATGGGAGTAATTATTGGAGCAGATATTCCTATGTTTTTAGGGGCAATGATCATAGGCCCTCTAGGAGGTTTTGTGATAAAGAAATTTGATGAACTAATTGAAGGCAAAATAAAAACTGGATTTGAAATGTTAGTTAATAATTTTTCAGCAGGAATTATAGGAATGTTGATGGCAATTCTTGCTTATTCAGCCGTAGGTCCAGTAGTATCAAGTTTAAGTATTGCATTAGGAAAAGCAGTAGAATTCATTGTAAATATAGGGCTTTTACCTCTTTCTTCAATAATAATAGAACCAGCCAAGATATTATTCTTAAATAATGCAATTAATCATGGTGTATTAGGACCAATAGGGGTTCAAGAAACTAAGGAAATAGGAAAATCTATATTCTTCCTTCTTGAGACAAATCCTGGACCAGGATTAGGTGTTTTGTTAGCTTATTTGGCATTTGGCAAAAAATCTATTAAACAATCTACACCAAGTGCTATAATTATTCACTTTTTAGGAGGAATACACGAAATATATTTTCCATATGTTTTAATGAATCCAGCATTAATTGTTGCAGTTATTGCAGGAGGTGCAAGTGGAGTATTTATTTTTAATTTGTTTAATGTAGGTTTAGTAGCTACACCTTCACCAGGAAGTATTATTGCACTATTTGCAATGACACCTAAAGGATCTTTTATAGGATTATTATTAGGGGTATTGGTATCAACTCTAGTGGCTTTCTTAGTGGCATCTATATTTGTTAAATCCTCTAATAAAGAGTTAAATGATGAAGAATTAGAAAAAGCAACAGTAAAAGTGAAAAGATTAAAGAACAAAAAAGAAGAAAATTTCGAACTAGAAAATGAAATAAATAAAATTGTATTTGCATGTGATGCGGGAATGGGCTCTAGTGCTATGGGTGCAAGCCTTTTAAGAGATAAAATTAAAAAAGCAAGACTAGATATATCTGTTATAAACTGTGCTATTGAAAATATCCCAAAAGATGGAGATATCATCATTACCCATAAAAACTTAACAGAAAGAGCAAAAGAAAAAGCTCCAGATAAAATACATGTTTCCATAGATGATTTTCTTACTACTCCTGCTTATGAAAAATTAATAGAGGAATTAATAAAAATAAGCAATATAAATAAAAATGAAAAGGTAAAACAAGAAAAACAAACCATATCAAATAATATATTGATACAGGATAATATCCTTCTAGGATTAGATAGTAGCAATAGAGAAGACGCTATTGACTTAGCAGGTAAATTATTAGTAGAAAGTGGTTATGTAAAATCCAAATATATAGAATCTATGCATAGAAGAGAAAATGTATTGTCAACTTATATAGGAAATGGTGTTGCAATTCCTCATGGAGATAAAAATTCTAAAGATGAAATAATAAAATCTGGAATATCTGTATTACAATATCCAGAAGGTATTGATTATGGAGATGGTCAAACTGTTTATTTAGTAATTGGTATCGCAGGTAAAAATAATGAACATTTAAGTATATTATCTAATTTAGCTACCCTATTAGAAGATGAGAAAATAGTAGAAAAATTAATTAATACAAAAAATATTGAAGATGTATATAACACTATTATAAATAGAGATTAATATAATTTAAAATGGTACAATTAGGAGGAATAGCTATGGAAAAGGTTATACAATTTGGGGCAGGCAATATTGGAAGAGGATTTATAGGATATTTACTATCCTCCTCTGATTACCATGTAATATTTGTAGATATTAATCAAGACATTGTAGACACTATAAATAGAGATAAAAAATATTTAGTTGAAATAGTAGGAGAAGAAGTTAAGAAAGAATATGTTAAAAATATTTCTGCCATATCTTCTCTTGACGAAAGATTAATCGAAGAAATAAATAAAGTAGATTTAATAACAACAGCAATTGGACCTAATGTCTTAGATAAAATAGCTCCTACAATAGCGTTAGGTATCCAAAAAAGATACCAAAATAAAAATAATAATTATATGAATATTATACCCTGTGAAAATATGGTTGGTGCAGCCGATTATTTAAAAGAACAGGTTGAAAAATATTTGAATGACAAGGAAATAGAATTTATGAATTCATATATTGGATTTGTAAACTCGGCGGTAGACAGAATTGTGCCACCACTAGAAAATGATAGAGAAAATATAATTCATGTGGCAGTAGAAGAGTTTAGTGAATGGATTGTAGATAAAACTAAATTCAAGGGAAATATTCCCAAAATAAAAGATATGGACTGTACTGATAAGTTAATAGCATATATAGAAAGAAAGCTATTTACTTTAAATACAGGACACGCTATCACTGCATATTTAGGATATTTAAACGAATATGAAACTATAAGAGAAAGTATATTAGACTCATCCATTCAAAAAATAGTATTATCTGCTATGAATGAAAGTGGAGAAGTTTTGATAAGAATGTATGGATTTAATAGAGAAAAACATAAAAAATATATAAAAAAAATTCTATCAAGATTTAAAAATCCATATCTAAGGGATGAGGTAATAAGGGTAGGAAGACAACCTTTAAGAAAGTTAGGCAATAATGATAGATTAATCAAACCCTTAAAAAGAACAATAGAATACAATTTAGAAAATAAAAATCTAATAAAAGGCATAGCTGCAGCTCTTTCTTATGATTATCCTAATGATAAAGAAGCAGTAAAAATGCAAGACATATTAGAAGAAAATACTATTGAAAAAGGAATAGCTCATATAACTGGATTAGATATAGACTTGAAAGAAACAGCTTTAATCAAGAATGAATATATGAAAATAAACTCAAAAGTTAGAATATAATGAAAAAACACTCTTTTCTGGTAATAATCAAAATAAGAATAAAATCCAGAAGAGAGTGTTTTTTATGCTACCTTATACTATCTTTATAGCTTCAATTCTCCTACATTGGCATAAAGTATTTCTTCATCTGTTTCATCGTCTTTAACTTCCATTTCTTCTTTTGTCCTTATTTTTCCATAATTCTTTTTCACTTTATTCTTTACAATACTTATTTTATCCTCTGGTACTTCAATAAGGCCATAATTAATAATATCTATCACATTCTCATTAAATTTCTCATAATCTAATTTTTCATCAAGGATTAGTTTTCCTTCATTTCTTATAGTTACTTCTTCTAAAGTATCTGACAATATCATTTTTCCACTATTTTCTAAAAGTTTTCCCTCTATTATTTCCACTTCTACACCTTCATCTACATTATCTTTAATTATTTCATAGGTTTCTTTATTGCATATAATCTTATCGCAAATTAAATATTCTATATATTCACTAAAAGTTAAACTATCTTTTAAAAACACTTCCACATTTCCATCTACATATAAAAAAGCATGGTTATATTTTTTTATTGAGCTATTATTTATAGAAATATCATCATCTGCATATTTTAGATTTTTAACTTCTTTAGGTACTATAAATTTATCTACTGCATAATATTTATCAATATATTTAGATATTTCATCTTCAACTCCATCAATAAGAATTAGTTTATCTAATATTTGAATATTTGATATCCTTTCTTTAAACAAATTCATATCCACTTTCTCAATAAGGAATAATTGCTTAAAAGCAAGTTTTGAATCAGAGTTCAAACTTCTTAAAAATTTATTAGTAAGATTTACATTATTATCAAAAAATCCATAATCACTATTGTATTTGAAAAATCTACCATTTACTATGCCTTTAGATTGAATAACTCCTACTAGTTTCTTTGGACAGTTTAATTCACCATTTACTATTATGGAATAAACTTTCTCATCAAACAGTTTAACATCAATATCATTGTCAATAGTTAGACTACCATTTAATAAAATAACTACAGGATTTAACAATCCCTCAAAATAATCTCTATCTATTTCCATTTTTCCATTTTGAACAATAATTTTTACATCTACATTTCTCTCTACTTTAACGGTGGAGCCAATATTCATTTTACTTGCATCCTTCAAAAGTACTTGAGAAGTATCACTTTCTATAAGTACTCCTATATTTGCTATTTCTGTCACCTTTTGAGCCAAATTTTCATTAATATTTCTCACATCTAAAGCACCAATATTCATAATCTTTGCCATTTTTATTCCTCCTATAAATTTTTTCTCAAAATTTTTAATCCTGCACTCAATCTAGATCTTACTGTTGATGAAGGTATCCCCAAGATTTCCCCTATTTCTTTACTATTTAAATTCATTCCATATTTAAGAAGCAATACTTTCTTATTTTTTTCTGGCAGATCCTCTAGTATTCCTTTCATATGAATATTTTCTTCAAAGTTTTCTGTAGCTTCAAATAATTCGATATTTTCAATATATCTAAATCTATTTCGTTTTCTTATATTGTCAATATTCTTATTCTTTATGGTAGTAAAAAACCAGCCCTTTATTTGATATTCATTCATTCTATTAAATATTTCTTCCCTTTCTAATGCTGCTACATAAGCCTCTTGAACCAAATCAAAAGCTGGATCTTCACTGTCTGTAATAGATTTTGCAAAAGCAATGAAATCTTTATTGTATTTTTTATATACCTTATAAACATCCACATCATCACTTCCTTAGTTATAAAATTATTTTCTATACCACCTCTTCTCTATATCTTCATACTTTTCTATTCCATTGTCCTTTCTTATTAGCTCCGGAAAAAGCATTATATTATTATAATAAAACATCTCCAACTCCCTTTCAATTAATCTTCTCACTTATATAACGGATGAAAAGCTAAAACTGTCCATATTATTTTTAAATTCTATTCTATAAAATAATTCTACATTCATAAATAAAAAAGTCATAATTAGTAATTTAAATTACTAGTTATGACTTCTTATTTCACTAAGTTTATATAAACCTATATTAACTTTTTATAAACAGGTAGTCCATTCTCATACTCTAACTGTGGACTTCCTTCAATAAGTGGTCTGAGATAATCTAATGCCCTTAAATCAACATGGTTACCTGCTTCATTTATCCATTCCTTCGGAAAATACTTTATCTCATTGGCAACCAATTTCACATCTACATCTTCCATAATACATTTATAAGGATTATTACTAATTCTTTTAAAAGCTACCATAACACCAGTATATCCTTTATTGAAAAGTTCCAAAGCATGGGCACCAGCATTAAAAGCTTCTTCAATATCAGTAAGAGAAGCACAATGCATAGCACATCTTTGCATAACTCCAAGCTCAAGAGCTTTTACCCTTGAAGTAATACCTGAATTAATTATAACTTCCTTTAACAAATCTCCAATGCCACCTAATTGTTTATGACCAAATTCATCATGAGGCATAGCCTCACTTTCAACTATAAACTCTCCCTTTTCATTTTTAATACCTTCTGAAACTACAATATAAACTTTATTTTGTTCTTCATATTTTCTTCTTACATCTTCTAAAAATTTATCCATATTAAAAACTTGTTCTGGCAAATAAATAAAATCAGCTACTGGTTGTCCATCTAACTGAGCTAAGGCAGCAGAAGCCCCTAACCATCCAGTATTTCTACCCATTGTTTCCAATATAAATATACCATTATTCAGATATACAGAAGAATCTAGATAAGTTTCAAGTACTGTCGTAGCTATTAGCTTTGCAGCAGATCCAAATCCTGGAGTATGGTCTGTTGCATAAAGATCATTATCAATAGTTTTTGGTATTCCTATGAACTTTATATGGCTATTTATCTCTTTGGCATAACTGGATAATTTATCTACTGTATCCATAGAGTCATTGCCACCTATATAAAAGAAAGCTTCTATATTTAGCTCATTAAATATTTGAAAAAGTTTTAAATAATCCTCATTACAATTATTAAATTCCTCTAATTTATACCTACATGAACCTAATCCAGAGGAAGGAGTGTACTTGAAATGTTTTATATTTTCATAACCTATTTCTGTTAAATTAATAATATAATTATTAAGTATTCCTTCTATACCGTGTAAACCACAATAAACATTATCAAAATATTTTTGTTTCAAGTTCTCCTTAAAAATTCCTATTACAGATGAATTTATTACTGAGGTTGGTCCTCCAGATTGTGCAACTATACAATTTTTCAAAAATATTCAACTCCTTATATCTAAACTCTTTATATATTATATTTCATCATGCTAAATTTTCAATAACTATAAATTTATAAATTTCTTAATTCCATAATAAACACCATTTTCTTCATTGGACTTAGTTATATAATTCGCCTTTTTCTTTATTATGTCCATTCCATTTTCCATTGCTATACCAATATTAGCAAATTCAATCATGCTCAAATCATTTCCACTATCTCCAATAGCAATAATCCCATCTGACGAAATATCATAATAATCTGCTATAATTTTCAAAGCAGAACCTTTAGAGGCGTCTTTGTGGCAAATTTCCAACTGATTCTCTGGAGTCTTTGTCATATCAAAATCTGTCTTATAAGGCATTTTATCTAAGAATTTATTTATTCTCCAAGTATTATCATCTAATATATGTAATTTAAATGCTTTTTCATCTAAATCCTTTATATCTTCTAGACTTTCAATAATACTATACTTCACTACATCTGAATGATTGGCTATATCGTTATCTCCATAAAATATTTCATGTTTTAAAGGTTTTCGGTGATAATAAATTTGCTCAGTAGTAACTAAATTATAATGAAGATTTAAAATTTCTGCACACTTTATAACTTCTAAAATTTTATCCCATTCTATATCTATAATGATAGTACTACCATTCTCCATTTTAATTATTGAACCATTATTAGCAATAATAGAGCTTTTAACCCCTATATAATCAGCATAAAGCTTAGTAGAATACTCATTTCTACCTGTTAATATTGCAATATGTATACCTTTTTCATATGCACTTTTTAAAATATTTAAATCTTTAGGTGAAATTAACTTTCTATTATTTAATAAAGTAACGTCTAAGTCAATCCCAATCAATTTGCACTACATTTTTTCATTCCTTTCATCATAAGTAATAATCTTCTATTTAAGATAATGCAGGATGCCACTTTTTAAATATTTATCTATATAAAAGTGGCACTTCCATATTGTTATCTTTTCTTAAGATGAAGTTTTAAATATCCTTACTTTCCCAATAGCTATTTATTGCTTCTTCAACAGGTTTCCCTTCGTAAAGAATCCAATAAAGTTCTTGGAAAAGAGGAGCTTTTTCTCTAATATTGAATTTTCCCTGACTCTCCAATTTCTTCAATAATTTATATCCATTATATGTTGCTGTTATCCCTTCTACTGTCTGATTTTCCATGATATCCATAGCTTGAGCCTTTGTCTTTCCTTTTCCTAAAAGTACCCCAAATGTTCTATTTCTTCCACCTTGAGCCGTTACATAATAGTCCCCAACTCCAGCAATACCCAAAGCTGTTTCCCTACTTCCATTATAAGCTTCTACAATATTGGCCATTTCAACAGCACCTCTTGCCATAAGTGCTGCCTTAGGGTTGTCCATATCCCCTTCCAATCCTTCAACAATTCCCATAGTAATAGCATATGCATTTTTAAAAGCTGCACATAGTTCTACACCTTCTATATCCGCAGAAATACCACCTTTAAATTTAGAAGAATTAAACAATTTCTGTGCATATTTAACTGATTCTATATTTTTAGATGCAAATACTCCTTCCGTATATTTGGCATTAGCTATTTCATTGGCTCTTATAGGACCACCTAATTTAACAATACTAACTTTCCCTCTTAACTCTTCTGGTAGTGCATTTTCAATAACATTTGACATTGTGTATAAATTGTCTTCATCTATTCCCTTAGTTACACTTAAAATAATATGCTCTTCATTCAAATATGGTGAAATAGTTTTGCAAATAGATTCAATCCCTTTAGAACTAACTGCAATAATTATTAATTTAGTTTCTTCAAAAGCTTCTTCTAATTGTTCTTCATAAAATAGAGAAATACTCTCAGATAGATTTGCTTCAAGTTTAGAATGTCTCCTTGTACTTTCCATATCCTTCAATACTTTTTCATCCCATTTAGTTCCCCATAGATTTACCGCAACTTGATTATTTCCAAGATGTATAGCTAATGCACTTCCCATGACTCCTGCACCAACAACTATAACTTTTTCCATATTAAATCCTCCCATAATTTTAAAATTCATCTCATATAAAACCATATATGTTTATTCTTAGTTATTTATAAGTCCTTCCTCCATCAAGGGTAACAACTTCACCAGTCATATATGAACCTAAATCTGAAGCCATAAAAGCTGCTAAATATCCTACATCCTCTGGAAGTCCTATTCTTCCTACAGGAATTTGTTTCACTAACTCATCTCTTTCATCTTTATTTGGATAACGTTCCAACAAAAAATCCGATTCAATTATAGTAGGTAAAATAGCATTTACACGTATTCCTCTTGGTCCTAAATCCTTCGATAAATTTCTAGTAAAGCCTATCATTGCTGCTTTTGAAGCTGCATAATGAGGCCCACCACCGCCTCCTGTTATAGCTCCAGTAGATGATATATTAATAATTACACCTTCTCCTAATTCCAACATATGAGAAGTTACACAATGAGAACAATTATAGGTTCCATATATATTAATCTTCATTATTTCATCCCAAACATTTGGAGTAAGAGTATCGATACTATCAACAGTAGTTATCCCAGCATTGTTTACAAGAATATCTAAACAACCCCACTTTTTAATAACTTGATTTACCATTCTATCAACTTCATATAATCTCCCAATATCAGCTTTTATTGCTATGGCTTCCCCACTGTTATCTACTATTTCTTTAACTAATCTGTTAGCTTTTTCAGCACTAGCATTATAATTTATAGCAACCCTAGCCCCAGCTTTAGCAAAAATTTTAGAAATACCCTTGCCAATACCTCTAGCACCGCCAGTTACTAACACATTTTTACCTTTTAAATCAATTTGTATCATATATTTACCTCCTAACTCCTAGGTAAGCTTTCAAGTTCATAAGTCTTTAAACTGCCTTTCCTTCACCTTTTCTGATATTTAGCTACTTCAGGATGCAATATTCTCTCTATTTCCTTAAATTTCTCAAGTAATTCCTTGCCATTTTCAAATTGTAAAATATCTAGCCAATAGCGACCAGAAAATAATTTACCTTTTCCCACTCTTACATATACTCTGTCAGTAAATGGAAATTCTCTCACTCTTAGAAAGTTTATATCATGCCAATAATACTTGTGTTTTCTACCAAATCCAAAAAAAGTAATAGTTTCATCATCATCAGTTACCTTATCTGGTTGACTAATAGAACCAATAGTTGTTACTAATAGAACAGGTATGATTATAACTACAAGTTTATGAATATTTTGAGGTTCATTTCCTAAAATTCCTAAAATCCCCCATATTAAAATACATATTAATAAAATAATCTGTGCAGTAACAGCGAGAAAATATCTTAGTGAATTATATTTATAAATTTTCAAATTATTCACTCCCATATTTATTGACATTATGCTTTATATAAATTAATCTTATTGTGTATTAATATTCTTAATAGGAGATAAATCTAACTTCGTTTATCTCCTATATATTGACTTATACTCTATTTTTCAAGACCTAATTTTTCAATAATTAATTCAATATCTTTCTCTATTCCAATTCCAGAAATAAAAGATATAGTCCGAACTACTGGTACATTCCCTACATCTCCAATAGGTGTAGTAGTTACAAGTAAATCAAAACCATCAATTAGAGATGGAACTTCTGCTGCTTTACATTGTTGAATATGTGCATCTACACCTTTTGAGTTTAAAAGCTCTTTAACTTTATTAGCTACTACTGTAGAAGTTGCAATCCCAGAACCACATGCAACTAGAATTTTTTTCTTAGCCATTTAATTTCCTCCTCATTTTCTATTTAGTATATAAATTTATAGTAAATAATTTTATTCAGCCACTTCTTCTTTTTCTGCAATTTCTGTAGCAAATTGTTTCTTAATATCATTTCTTACCCAGAACCACAATAATCCATAAACAACTGCTGCCCCAAGACCAAGTAGCATACCTGCTTTATCTTTAAAGTCTAATATCTTTATCATCATCCATGGAATAATATGGCCACCTAAGTCAATACCAGATATCATAGTAGCCCCTTCTGGGAAATTAAAACCTACAGCTTTACCCATAGTTGTAGTTAATCCCGCTAAATCAGTACCTACGAAAAATATTATAGCCATAGTAATAATACTATTTACAATTCCTCTAACTATATTTCCTCTAGAAGCTGCAACAGCCCAAACAGTTACATAACATATGCCAGCTAAATCTGCAAAAGGCAACATTCTATTATATGGCAATGCTGCTGCTAATAAAATTGTAATTGGAACCATTATTAAAGATATAGCCATAGCTGCTGGATGACCTACTACAACTGCAGCATCTAATCCAATATATATTTCTTTTCCTGGAAAACGTTTTTGAATAAACTCTCTTGAACCCTCTGAAATTGGCATTAAACCTTCCATTAATAAGGAAACCATTCTAGGTAAAATAACAAGTACAGCTGCTAGTTTAATACCAAGATCTAGTATTCCAGCTAAATCATATCCACCTAAAATACCTAATATAATACCTAATATAACTCCCATCATTATTGGTTCTCCAAATATACCAAATCTCTTTTGTATAGTTTCTGGATTAGCATTTAACTTATTGAATCCTGGAATCTTATCTTCAACTTTATTTAATGCATACATAAGTGGTGCAAAATTCACACTTTCAGTATGTGGAAAAGAAACTCCTGGTAATCCAAAATGATGCTCTGCTGCTGGTGCTGTCCAATCAGCAAGTTTAAATATTATTACTGCAGTTATACATCCTACTAATAAGCCCATAAACATACTATCAAATTTGTAGTATGCAACAGAACCTGCAAAGATAAAATGCCAATAGTTCCAAAGATCTATATCCATTGTTTTAGTTAAGTTAGTAGCAAGCAAAACTACATTAAGAATTAAAATCAATACAATTAATATTGGAGCTACAGGAGTTCCAAAAGCTATAGCCGCACCTATAGGCCAACCAACATCCAATACATCTAAATTTAATCCTAGTCTATGAACTAATGCTTGTGCTGCAGGTCCTAAAGAACCTGATAATAGCTCAATTACAAGATTGATACCTACAAATCCTACACCAACAGTTAAGCCAGCTCTAAAAGATTTCCCTAACTTCTGACCAAATAATAAACCAAGAATAGTCAATATAATAGGCAACATAATTGATGGACCTAAACCTAATATAAAATCAACTGCTCCTTTAATAGTATCCAAGTTGACTCCCCCTTTTTATTTTTTATTATTTAAAATTGTAAATCTTTTTAACCTTTTCTATTATATTTTCAACTGTCAATCCATACTTTTTAAGTAAATCGTCACCAGTACCAGACTGTCCAAAACTATCTTTAACTCCTACTCTTAATAATGGGACAGGGTAGTTTTCTACTAGTACCTCAGCTACTGCAGATCCTAATCCTCCAATGATATTGTGCTCTTCCACAGTAACTATTCCCTTTGTTTCCTTTGCAGCTTTAAGGATAATATCATTATCAATTGGTTTAATAGTTGAAATATTAATTACCCTTGCAGAAATACCTTCTTTTAATAGTTCTTCTCTAGCGTCTAACGCTTTCTTTACCATTATTCCAGTAGCTACAATTGTTACATCTTCACCAGAACCTAGCTCCACGCCTTTTCCAATTTCAAAATCATAATCTTCATCGAATATTACAGGTAGGCCACTTCTTCCTAACCTTATATATACTGGTCCATAATGTTCAGCTGCTTTAAATACACATTTCTTTGCTTCAACACCATCTGCAGGATTTAAAACTACCATATTAGGTAAAGACCTCATAATGCTTAAATCTTCTAGAGCTTGGTGAGTAGCTCCATCTTCTCCTACAGTTAAACCTGCATGGGTAGCTGCAACCTTAACATTCAACTTTGGATAGCATATAGAATTTCTAATTATTTCAAAAGCTCTTCCTGTAGCGAAAACTGCAAAAGTACTAGCAAATGGTATCTTGCCAGAAGTTGCTAAACCTGCTGCAGTACCTATGAGATTTTGTTCAGCTATACCAACATTGAAAAACCTATCTGGATATGATTCTCTAAATACTCCAGTTTTAGTAGAACCTGAAAGGTCTGCATCTAACACAACTATATCTTTATTTTTCTCTCCTAACTCTTTTAGAGCTTGTCCATAAGCATCTCTAGTTGCTATTGTCTTAGCCATCTATTTCACCTCCAAGTTCATCTAATGCCTTTTTTGTTTCTTCTTTATTAGGAGCTTTCCCATGCCAGCCTACTTGGTCCTCCATAAAGGAAACTCCCTTTCCTTTAATAGTTTTTGCAATAATTATAGTAGGTTTTCCTTCTACTTTTTTTGCTTCATCAATTGCATTAAATATTTCTTCAAAGTTATGTCCATCAATAGATATTACATGCCATCCAAAAGCTTTAAATTTATCATCTATAGGTTCTATATTCATAACATCTTTATTTCTACCATCTATTTGAAAACCATTATGATCTAGAAATACTGTTAAATTGTCTAATTTATAATGGGCTGCAAACATAGCTGTTTCCCACACTATACCTTCCTGTACTTCCCCATCTCCTAATAAGGCATAAACCCTATAATCTTTTTTATCTATTTTCCCTGCTAGAGCCATTCCATTCGCTGCTGAAAGCCCTTGACCTAATGAACCTGTAGTCATATCCACACCTGGAGTTCCCTTCATATCTGGATGACCTTGTAGCATGGAATCTATCTTTCTAAGGTTACTTAATTCTTCTTTTGGGAAATATCCTTTCTTAGACAATGCTGCATAAATAACTGGTGCAGCATGCCCTTTTGATAAAACAAATCTATCCCTCTCATCCCAATTTGGATTGGTTGGATCGACTCTCATTTCTTTGAAATACAGTGCTGTAACAATTTCACAAGCTGATAAAGAACCTCCTGGGTGACCAGATTGGGATTTATAAAGCATATTAATTATACTTATTCTTAAATCATTAGCTATATCTTTATAGTCCTTATAGTTATCCATTAAATCTCCTCCTAGTTATATTAATACATTGCCACTAGTATTAATTTTTAAAATTTTCATCTTCAATTTTAACTATTTCTTCTAAATTAGCTGAAGAATGAGAAGGTTTAAAATCTAATTCTAACCACCTTTTGATAACTACTTTAGCTGCTTCTGGACCTATTACCCTTTGACCTAAAGATATTACATTAGTATTATTGCTTAGTTTTGCTCTTTCTGCAGAATAAACATCATGACAAACAGTTGAATGAATGCCTTTAAATTTGTTTGCAGATATTGACATGCCTATACCAGTTCCACATATTAATATTCCATTGTATTTATACTCACTATCTATTATCTTTTTACATAATTTTTCAGCTACTAAAGGATATTTTGTTTCATCCTCACTACTCATTACTCCAACATCTTCATAATCTATACCATTATCTTTTAGAAATTCAGCTATTGTGTTTTTTAAATCTACACCAGCTTTATCACTACCTATAATTATTTTTTTCATCATTCTTTCCTCCCTTTATGATTTTAATTCGTTAAAATATAATTTGTTTTTTATATATTCTAAATCTAAAACCTGGATTTCAGGCTCTAGAAATGTTTTAACCATGTTTATAATCATATAAATATTAAACATGCTTTAACTACTCTATACAGATATAATTTTATGGTTCTATAATAATTTTCATAGAATTTTCATCAATATCTGTAGACATATTTAAAGCTTTTTCTAGTTCAGAAAGTTTTAAAACATGGGTTATCATTTTATTTCCATCTATTTCTTTATTGGCAATCATATTCATTCCAATATCATACTCATATGGAGTAGAGGAATAGCTACCTATTACAGATATTTCATCATTGAAAAACTTATCTCCATCTATTTCCATAAGTGTCTCAGAGTTAAATGGAGAAAACACTAGAACTTGTCCACCTCGATCAACACAATTTATAGCATCCTTTAATAAGGAAGGAACTCCTGCTGCCACAATAGCTATATTAACTCCTTTATTGTTTGTAAGCTTATTTATGCTATCCACTATATTTTCTTCAAATACGTTTATAGTTCCGCTAACTCCAAAATCCTTAATTTTTTCCAATTTATAATCTGAAATATCACTTACGAAAACTTCCCCTACACCTAAACTTTTTACAAGTTGACAAAATAGAGCACCTACTTGTCCAGCACCCATTATTAAAACTTTATCTCCATATCTTATATTTAACTTTTTAAGACCATATAAACAACAAGATAAAGGTTCAATCAAAGTAGCTTCCATATAACTTAAGCTTTCTGGAATTATATGCATTGTATTTTCAACATTTAATCTTGGTACTCTGATATACTCTGAAAATCCACCTGGATGTATATTTGTCTCTTTAAATTGATTGCATAAAGTATACTTTTCTCTTATGCAGTATTCACAAGTAAAACATGGAACATGGTGAGCAAAAAAAACCCTATCACCTACTTTAAATTTTTCTACTCCATCTCCTACTTCTACTATCTTTCCTACTGCCTCATGTCCCAATACTACAGGAGTGTCTACAGTTTTATGTAACATTTTATGAATATCTGTTCCACAAAGCCCACAGGCTTCCATCTTAACAAGCACTTCTCCAAAACCAATGGCAGGCTTGTCAACCTCCTCATATCGTATATCTCCAATATCATAGTAAACTGCTGCCTTCATTTTATATTCCTCCACTTATCAATCTAAATTGTTATCTACCATAAGTAAAACCCAAACTATATATGTTTATAGAGATAAGGACTTTCTAATTAATTCAGAAATCTCTTCCTCATTTTCAGCATTTTTTATATCTTGTAATGTATGTCCATCTTGAAATAAGCCAATTAATTTTTGCAAAACCTCTAATTGCCCATCAGAATCTTTTATAGCAAGCATAAATAAAATCTCTACTTCAACAGTATTTTCTAAATCTGCCATAACATTAAATTCAACTGGCTTCTCAAGTATTCCTATACCAATAGATGTCTCTTCTACATGAAAGTAGTCTGTATGTGGAATAGCTACACCAATATCATCAGTAGGTAATCCTGTTGGAAAAATTTTTTCCCTTTCATATATAGCATCAATATAACTTTCCTTAACAAATCCTTTTTCTAACATTACCTTTGATAGTTTTTCAAGTACTTCTTTATTATTGTTTCCTTCAATACGGCTTACTGTGATATTGTCATATAGATTTGCCTTAGTTGTATCTGCCTTCATATTTATTTCCTCCTATAAAATTAAAATAGTCTAATAAAATCATTGTATGATTTTGCATCCATTATTTTTTCCAAAGTATCTTTCCTATTTAAAAAATCATATAAACTTTGTACAATATTTACATCACTTGACTTTATAGCTATAACTCCTACAAACATGGCTCTGCTAACTCCCCACTCTATTCCTTCTTGTATCCTTCCAAAAGCAATAGATGTCTCTTTTACATACTTAACATCTCCATGAGGTATTACTACTCCTTCTGTAAAAAACACTGGTCCCATTTCTTCCCTATCAAGTACAGATTGTATAAATTCCTTCTCAACAAAACCTTTTTCATATAATAAATGACCTAATTTTAATATTGCATCTTCTTTATTTTCTACATTCATATCTAAAATGGTAGTTGAAGGTCTAACTATATCTATTAATTCAAAATCTTGAACATCTCTATTATCACTAGAAATATAATCATGATTTCTTAATAACCTCTCTATTTTAGATATTCCATCGCTATCCAAAACTTCTTGAAAAGAAACATAGGGTATCCCATAAATATTAGGATTTATAGTGCCTACTATAGCAACTAAATTATTATTCTTTTTTATATTTAATATAAGCTCTTTGAACCCATAATCCACTACACCTATAGGAATAATATCTATATTATTTTCTATAGCCCCTATTTTTTCTGACAATACATCTTTTATCTTTTTAGCTGAACCTTGGCCAGTAATACAAATAGTAATTATAGCCTTGGTTTTAGGTTCTTTTCTATTTTTAATAAGATTATTAGAAGAATTATCTAATACCTTAATATTTTCTTCCAACAATGTATCTGCAATATCATCTAAATTTGAACTTGGAAGTATAGCTCTTCTTACTGCTTCTATGACCATAACAGTATCTACTCTTGGCAACACTCTTATCTCTATTCCTGTTTTCTTACTTATTAATTCTCCAAAAGAAGTAAGGGAACCCATATCTACTAACAATAGAACTCCTTTTCCTTCATCTATTTTCTTTACAACATCAATAGCTAAATCTAACATTGCCTGTGGCTTTTCATCTAGGGACATTTCCAATGATTTGCCAAAATTAACTCCTAATAATCTATTAGCAACATCTAACATGCCCTTAGCTACATTGCCATGGGTCATAACCAAGACTCCCACTCTTCCTTCTATATCTTGATTCTGTCCTTCAACAGACATCCTTAAATACATAGTTATAAATCCAGCTTCATCTTCTGATAAATTTATATTTAATTCATCATTAATGATAGATACCATTTCCTTAGCTACTTCAAATTCCTCCTCAAACTCTTTTTTTACATTATCTAATTGAGGATTTTTTAAAAGTTTACCTTGTTTAATCCTATTGATAGTAGTATTTAAATGGATGGCAAGAACATAGTACAAATTATCTACATCTATACTAAGTCTTAATTTTGCTATATTTAAAATTTTATTTGTTATATAAACAATTTCTTCTCCTACAATACTAGTTAAACCACTTTTTTCTATACTTCTAACACTACTATTTACTTTTTTCATAAAGTTCTTTAATCTTTGTTCCATTTCATTGCCAATAATATAATTTATAGCTTCTTGATTAACTTTTTTATTTTGTAAATGTATATATCTTTCTTCAATATCTGTGTATATTTCATTGGATAATACATAGAGATCTTCTTTTAAAGAAATCTTATCTGCCCTATTATTAGGAAATACAATAAGTCCTGAACTGTTTACAAGGTTATGTATTTCTTTCCTATTATTTTGAATTTTTAAAGATCCAGTTTTTACATTTACAGGTAGCTCATTTAATGTGATTTCCATCTTATTATCTTGTTTCACCAAACTATTTAGGAAACTTCTAGCACAAGAAACTTGTATATCACTCCTCAACTGACCAACATTTCCGGGACAGTCATAAAGAAGGAGGGCTTTCATAGCTTCACTACTTATTTTTATAACTTTCTTGGTCCTATAAGATTCCTTACTAAAAAAATACTTTATTAAATTAAATCTTTCTTCCAATGGTCTAGAATTTAAATCAGGTAACTCTATAACCATAGGTATCCTTCTTCTAAAAGTAGTCAATAAAACTGAATCAGGACTTTCAGTCGTAGCTGAGATAATAGTTACTTGGACTTTTCTCTCTTGTTCATCTCCTAGTCTCCTGAATCTTCCCTTATCTAATAAATAAAACAGCATTTCTTGACCTTCTGGTGGAAGCCGATGCACTTCATCTAAAAACAATATACTTCCATCTGCTTTTTCAACTAAGCCTGCTTTATTTTCATTAGCCCCAGTAAAAGCTCCTTTTTTATATCCAAATAACTGTGCCATAAGTAATTGAGGGTTTTCAGCATAATCTGCACAATTGAACACTATAAATGAAGCTTTTTTTTCAATAGTTCCTGATTTTTTAGCATATTTAAACATAGCTGTGGCTAAATCACTTTTCCCTGCTCCAGAGGGTCCTAATATAAGGGTATGGAGTCCATTGGGTGGATATAAGATTGCTGCTTTAGCCTGTTGTATACAAAGTTTCAAACTACCTTCACAGCCAATAATATCCTTAAACGAAAAATTCTTCTCTTCCTCTAAAACATAATTACTTGGACTCTCTTTTAAATTATTATCAAAATAATTTACTTCTTTGCTTCTTAACAATTCTTCTTTATATTTAATCACTGAATTCAAAGATATTTTATATCCTTCTTTTTTAAGTATTTTTGCTAAATCACTTTCTGTTATATCATTATCTTCATTTAATATTTCTTGAATCTTAGGAAAAAGTACTTCTTTCATTCTATCTCTAGAGTTAGGAATACCCATTTTATTCCTTATCATAGTAACATACTCTCTTTGAACGTTTAGCTTCTTTGATATCTGATTATCAGTCAAAGGATTCTTCTCATCTTCATTATTTATTAAAGAAACTACTTTTTTCTCCATCTTGATCCTCCTGTCTTTATATACTGCAATGGTCATGCCAATACTTTTTTTGATTTTTTAATACTGGAATAACCCCTTAGTATTTCAACCTTTTCTCAATATTTTCAGAAAAATCATTACTATTTTGAAAATAAAACTATTTTCATAATAGTATTTTTACTATTTTGATAACGTTTGCAATACTGTAAATAAAATATATACTAGTTTTACTTTTATATACTTTGAAAAAAATAGAGGCTTTAGCCTCTATTTTTAAAGAATCAATATTAAATTTAAGTTATTTTTCATATGTTGTCACTTTACATATATTTATTTCATCAATCTTTATACAGAAATAACTAAGTATTTTTTAATTATTCTATTTTTTTCATCAAAATCCTTTATTATTATACATTTATATATATGATATTAATACCGCCTTTACCATGAATAGGAAAATAGAGCTACCCATTTATTTAGGTAACTCTATATAACTAATTAGTTATTCAATTATAACTCCAATATATTTTTTTCATTTATATGTAGAAACAATTATCACCATCATCTTTGGAATATTTCTTGATACTTTTTCCAATTAACAAATTCTATATGAATTTTACCAAATAAGTAATTAAAATTAATTCTCCTTATATATAAATTAACCCTTTAGCTTTTCTTTAAACAATTCTATCATAGTGTCTGCTTCTTTAATATTTATTAAAGTAGATAATAACAAAGTAAACTAACACTCTTATAAAAATTGCTACTTTTTTCATAGAGTAACCTTATTTCAATTTGTAAGGATAAATTACTATTCAATTTTAATATCAAGTGTACTAAGCAAATTTACTACATCTGGATATGAAAATTTAGCCCTTTTTATATTGTTACTACTAATGTCAATTGAATAATTATGTGCTTCCCTAAAATCAGCTTCTTTTAAATCACAGTTTTGAAATAATGAATTTGAAAAATTAACATTTTTGAAATTCGCTTTTGTCAAATCACATTCTTGAAAATATGTATCATGTATAGTTGAACCACTAAAATCAAAGGATATTAGCTGCATATCCATAAAATTATTATATTTAATAACACATTCTTTCATAAACTTTGCAGGAAAAAAGATGGCACTACGTCCTTGTATTTCTGCCCAATTTATTCCTATTAAATTACATTCAGTAAAAGCACAATTTAGAAATCTACAAACTTCAAATTGTAAATTTCTAAATGTGCAATTGATAAATTGGCAATTATCAAAATTACAATTCTTCATTTTCGTATCTAAGAACTGACAATTATAAAATGTACATTCAATATATCTTAAACTTTCTACATATTCCTCTTCATATATTAAATCTTCTATTCTTCGATTATCAAATTTCATATAAATCCCCTCTTATCTAGTCTCTTATTCCACTTTTGTTAGAATACCCCAAATATTAAACTATCCTAGTCTTAATAAAATAATATAAACTAATATAGCAATCTAATTATAACATAATAAAAAAAGCCATCAAGCTAATTAAAGTTTTGTATATATCAGCTTCATGGCTATAACAGTATTTATGCATAAATATTTTAAGTTTTAATTTTTTCTATGATAATACCCTCCATATTCGTTAATATTCTTTCTTGCCGTAAATATAAAATTTAAAAAACTATCAAAATTTGATACCATCTCTACAAATAAAGGATTATTAAATACACCATCTTTTTATGTATGATCATAACCACCCATTTCACAGATGGTTATAATTTCAAAATATTTGTTAAACTAAGACTTTAGACTTATATTCCTAAAACCTTTTCTGGAGTAGTATAAGGTCTATTTTGTTTCTTACCTGTTTCCTCAAGAGTTAGCTTTCCATTCCAAGTTGTTAGCCCTCTTCTCAAATATTTATTTTCAACCAATGCTTTTTCTACTCCTTTATCTGCAATCTGTAAAGCAAAAGGTAAAGTAGCATTGCATAGTGAATAAGTAGAAGTTTGTGGAAATGCTGCTGGTATATTGTCCACTACATAGTGAGTTATACCTTCTTCTACATATATTGGATTATCATGGCTTGTTGATCTAGATGTCTCTATAGCCCCATTGTCATCACAAGACACATCAACAATTAATGATTTTGGTTTCATAATTTTTAACATTTGTCTTGAAACTAGATGATCTGTTCTCCATTTTGGCCAAAGAATACAATTTATCAATACATCTGTTCTTTTTAAACAGTCAATTAAATTTTGTTCATCTGAATATAATAATTCTACATTTGATGGCAAAATATTTTTCGCATATTCAAGTTTATTTGTATCAATATCTAATATAGTTACTTTGTTCCCAAAAGATGAAGCCAACTCCGCTGCTCCTAATCCTGCATTTCCTGCTCCTATGATTGTCACTTCTGGAGTCCTTACTCCATGAACTCTAGCTAACAATAGTCCTTTTCCTCCATGAATACTTTGGCAGAAATTAAGTGCTGCTATAAATCCACCTTTTCCTGCTATCTCACTCATAGGCTTAAGTAATGGAAATTCTCCATCTTTATCATTAACATCTTCATAAGCAATACTTATAACATTCTTTTCTAAAAGAATATCTGTCTGGTCTCTATGAGCATTAGAATGAATATAAGTAAATACTATTAAACCTTCCCTTAAATACTTATATTCTTCTGGCAGTATCTCTTTTACTTTATATATAAGTTCTGATTTTTCGTATAATTCTTCTGTTGTGGCAACTATTTTTGCACCTTGTCCAATATAATCCTTATCTGAAAATCCACTTCCTAATCCTGCATCTTTTTCTACTAAAACAGTATGCCCTCTTTTGATAAATTCCTTAACCCCATTAGGAGTACAAGCAACTCTGTATTCATTGTTTTTAATCTCTTTTGCTATACCTATTATCATTTTTTATTCCTCCCTATATATTAAAAATTTAATTTCAAACTATAGTACAAATCCAAGTATCAGATATAATATACAACTAATGGTTGCTGCAGTTAATGCATAAGGCATTTGAGTTTTTACATGATCCATATGGTCAGAGCCTGATGCTAAAGATGAAAGTATATTTGTATCAGATATTGGAGAACAGTGATCTCCAAAACATCCTCCACCCATAACTGCTGCAATGGTTGCGTAAATAATATTTGTTATTCCTCCTCCTGTAAGTTCAAAGGCTAATGGAATAGCTATTGGAGTCATTATGGCATAAGTTCCCCAGCTTGTCCCAGTAAAGAAGGAAACAAATGCACAGGTGAGAAATGTAAATACTAATAAAAGTGTTGGAGTCATCCATGCTTTAGTTATAGACACTACATAGTTTGCAGTTCCCAATTCTTTACTAATAGCATTTAAACAATAAGCTAAAGACAGTATAATTACAGCAGACATAATACCCTTTATTCCTTCTATAGCTGTATCAACAAGTTCTTGTACTGTAGCCATTTTTTGAATAAGCATAGTTATAAACTGAAACACTACTGCTGCAATAAATCCTTCAAGAGTTTTTGCATTCCCTGATATTAAATAAGTTCCTAAAGTGACACCTATTATTATTATTGCTGGAGCGAAAAAGTTAATTAAAAGATTAGGCCTTGTACCTTCATTTGGCTTTATTTGTTCAAGTTCTTTACCTATCATTGGCTTTGCTCCATCAGCAATAACTTTTCCTGTTTCTCTTGCTCTTTTTTCCGCTTTTTTCATAGGCCCAAAATCTGGTACAATTCCACCAGCAATAAGTCCTACTAACAAGATTGAAATTATTCCATAGAAATTATATGGCACCATTTTAACTACTGCATTTGTGGCTATAGTTTTGTTAGCAAAAGCTCCTATTCCTACAAGTAATCCAGCTTCATAGACTCCCCATGCTGAAAAAGGTATCAAAGTACAAACTGGAGCGGAAGTAGAACTACATATATAAGAAAGCTTTTCTCTAGACACTCTAGCTTTATTTGTAATTCCTTTCATTACTGTACCTACATATAATGGACTGAAATAGTCACTAAAGAAAATAAATATTCCAAGCAACCAAGCCATTATTTGAGCTCCTGCTGCTTTTATGTTCTTTTTACTTATTTTATCTGTAAAAGCATTGATTGCACCAGATTTCTGGAAATAAGCAACCATTATACCTACAAAAACTTCAATACATACTACCCATATAAAATCTGCATTTCCTAATGCATCTTGAACTAAACCAGTGAAACCAAATAAAACATTTTGTCCTGTTATAAATATCCCTACCAAAATCCCTATAAGAAGTGAAAACACTGCTTCTTTTGTAATAAAAGCTAGAATAACTGCTACCAATGGTGGTAGTAAAGATAATATTCCATAACTCGTTGCTGGGTCCATATGATAACCTCCTTCATATTTTTAAAAAATGTTATCTAATTCTTTAACATCATATTTTTCTAACCCTAATGTTTTTATAGTGCTTTTTCCTCTTTCCTGTAATCTTTGTCCATTAATGCTAAAGCAATATTTATAACAGAATTCATAACAGGTATATCTACTTACAATCGTTTTCACAAATCTGTCATAAATACTAATCCATATCCTACATCTTCATTTAAATGTCTGTGTTCCAAAGTATTTGGAGCTTTTATACATTTAAAACCTTTAGCATCACCTTTTTTAAATCCTACCATTTGTCCTCCTCCTTTCTATCTATTTTAAAATTTATTATTACGACTATATACACTGCAATATTGATACCAATAAAAAAAGAAGGAACATTGCTAACTTTCCTTCTTTTAATGTATGATTTCCTACACTATGTAATATTATTTGACGTATGAATTTTTACACTACCCCCATTGTATATTATGTTTATCCATTTTATAGTACAGTCTTTGTCTTGTTATTTTTAGTACTTCTGCTGCCTTTGAAATATTTCCTTTTGATTTTTCAAGTGCATCAATAATCATTTTTTTCTCTATACTATTTACTACATTATCTAGTGACTCGCAACCTTCTAATAAACTAAAATAAAAATGTTCTTTTGGTGATTCATCATCTTCTGTTTTTATTTTTTCTGATAAGTATATTGGAAGATTTTCTAATTTTATATTTCCTTCATTTATAATATTAACAGAAGCTTCTATAATATGCTGTAGTTCCCTTACGTTGCCAGGCCAGTTATATAACATAAATAATTCCTCTACTTCTTTTGATATTCCCTTAACATTTTTATTTAACTCTTTGTTATATTTATTTATGAAATGCTCTACATATAATAGAATATCTTCTTTTCTGTCTCTCAAAGGAACTAATCTTATATTCACTACATTAAGTCTATAAAATAAATCTTCTCTAAGTTGACCTATTTCAATAGCTTTTAATGGTTCAACATTCATAGCTACAATTATCCTTACATCTACTTTTCTATCTTTTGAATCACCTATTCTCCTTATAACACCATCTTGCAACACTCTTAAAAGCTTGGCTTGAAGACTAATTGGCATAGAATTTATTTCATCTAAGAATAGAGTTCCACCATGAGCTTGTTCAAACAATCCTGGTTTATCTGTTGATCCTGTAAAAGCTCCTTTTACTGAGCCAAACAGTATTGACTCAAATAAACTTTCTGGTAAAGCAGCACAATTTTGTGCTATAAAAGGTCTATTGTACCTTGAACTATAATTGTGAATAGATTGTACATAGAGTTCTTTCCCTGTACCTGTTTCTCCATAGACAAGAATAGAAGAGGAACTGTCTGCAATTAGTTTAGCCTTTTCTATATTTTCCTTCATTTCCTCATTTCTAGTGATTATATCTTTAAATTCATACTTTACAGAAAATTCATCTGATCTAAAAGGTGTATTTATTACTGATACAGACTCCTTTTCTATTAGAGGTGTATCTTCTTTGATTCTAGTAATATCTTTAGATAATTCAATAGTACCAAGTATTTTACCACTTCTTATAATAGGTAATGTTAAATTTTGAGTGTTATATACCCTTCCTTTTTCATCATAGAATTTTTGATGTTCTCTATATATTGGAAGACCGTATTTAAGACAGGTTATAACTGAACTTTCTTCAGGTTTTATTGTAGGATATACTTCTAAAAATTTTCTATTAATGATACTTTCAAGTTCATCTTCACAACCATCTTTATCAAATCTAGGATTAAATCTAACTGAATATACTATTCTACCCTTGTTATCAACAATCATTATAGCATCTACATATTTCATATTTATATTCTTAAGATATGTATCTCTCATGAACCCACCTCTTTTAATTTATTAATCACTATCTATATATTTTAACATATAAATGATTAATTGCTTTATGCATTATAAATACTAGTTAGGGAAACAGTACTTTACCATCTTACAAAATACTGTTCCCCTATGTTGATTATTTCATTATAAGTTTTGTATTTAGAATACCCGCTTTAGTAATTTTAGAATATATATTTAATAAATATGTAAAATAAAAAGCAAAGACATCTTACAAGTATTTATACCTGCAAAATATCCTTGCTATTTATAATTAATATCATTCTTTATTAACATTTGAATATTTTTTATGAACTAATAGCATTTCATTAGTAACATCTCTTAACATTTCAGTTGACATCATTTGATCCTCAGCATGCATTAATAAAAGAGATATCTCAATAGGTTCTCCCTGGGTTTCCTGTTGCAGTAAATCCACATGAATTTCATGGGCTTTCCCTAAACTATTTTCAGCATCCTTTATAAATTTTTCAGCATCCTCAAATCTTTCTTCCCTTGCTGCTTTCAATGCTTCAAATAAAAATGATTTTGCATCTCCTACATTGCTAATTATCTGGAAATTTAATAATTCTATACCTTCCATAGTATTCACCATCTTTCTCTATTAGATTTAGTTATTTTAATTTTAAAGGAGCTGTCCTTTTATTCATATAATTATCTAGCCATTCTTTAGTTGCAACTTCATAAATTGTTTTATTATTTTCTACTGAACATACATATACAGTTGGTGCCAATTTATCAGTAGCTATTACAAAAGAAAATCCTTCAATATTGGTAGCTACACCAAATTCACCTTTATTATTAATACAAACAACAGAAATATCTCCTGCTTCTTTTCTTCTATCAACAAGCAATTTATTCAATTCATATACAGCTTTATCTGCTGCCTCTTGAGGTGTATAACCATCCTTCATTAATCTGACAATTTCATAGGATATACATCCTTTCATAATATCTTCTCCTAGTCCAGTAGCAGTAGCCCCTCCTATTTCACTATCTACATAAAAACCTGAACCAGATAATGGTGAATCACCAGTTCTTCCTCTTTTTTTCATAAATAATCCACTTGTAGATGTACCACAAGCCATAGAATAATTGGAATCCAACGCAACCATTCCTACAGTGTCATGTCCTGCATAAGGACTTAAACCTTTATCTACAGTCTCTTTTAACCTATTTTTATAATGAATAATAGCTCTATCTGTAAGCATGTTAGCTCTTTCAAATCCATTTTTATGAGCATATTCTTCTGCTCCATGACCAACTAGAAAACAATTGAATTTTTCTTCACTTAATTTTCTAGCTATACTTATTGGATTTTTAAAATCCTTAATACCTGCAATAGCTCCAATAGATAGACTATCACCATCCATATAAGCAGCATCCAATTCTACTTCTCCATTCTCATTAGGAAGACCACCATATCCAACAGATTTATAATATGGGAAATCTTCTACCATCTTTATAGCTGTTTCAATAGCATCCCCAGAACTTTCCTTATTCTTTAACAATTCATTTGCCTTCTGAACACCTTCTAAAGCCATCCTCCATGTAGCTATAATTGCCCACTTCACATTTATCCCCCATTTCTATTCATTTTAAAATTATATTTACTTTGCCAAATTGTATATTGCTTGAGAAAATATCTTTGCATTTAAAATAATATCACTTATATCCATGTATTCATTTGGATTGTGCGAAATTCCCTTCTGCCCTGGAAAGGAAGGTCCAAATGGTACAATATTAGGCATTATTTTTGCGTAAGTTCCTCCTGTTGTAGTGACAGGAGTTCCATCTAAATTTGTAACATCTTCATAGGCTTTTTGTAAAGATCTAACTAAAAAAGAATCCTTTTCAAATTTAACTGGATTATAATTTAATAATAATTCTAGTTTTATGTTTTCACTTAATTTTGACTCCATCTTTTCTAATATTTCATCAATACTAACAATAGCTGGATAGCTTAAACTAATATTAAATAATAGTTTAGATTCTTCTATTCCAATATTGTAATTTCTCATCTCCATAGTACCAAATTCTTCATCACTAAAGTTAATCCCTAATCTGTCACCATTACTCTTACTAGAAAGAATATAAGTATTTAAAAAGTTAAAAAACTCTTCTATAATTCTCTCATAGTTTTCATCGTTATACTCTATTTGAAATTGAATATTTGCTCTTCCTCTTTCTCCATATACAACTGGATATTTACAATCAGGAGTAAATCCCATTATAGGAGGTTTTTCTCTTTCCAGATAATATGGAATATCATTAAATCCACTTTCCTCATCAGTACCAAATATAATTCTCACTGGCTTATTGATTTTTAATCCAGCTTCCTTAATAGCATATAAAGCATAAAGTGCTGATATAATAGGACCTTTATTGTCCAGTACACCTCTGCCATATATTTTTCCATTTTCAATATGACCACTAAAAGGTGGAAATTTCCAACCTTCCCCTACAGGGACTACATCTAAATGTCCTAAAACTCCTATATAATTTTCTCCTTCACCATACTGAGCATATCCAATATAATTATCTAAATTTTTGGTTTTGAATCCCAAATCTTCAGCTATTTCTAATGCTTTGACTAATGCAGCTTTTGGCATCTCTCCAAAAGGAGCATCTATCTTTGATTTTTCCTTGATACTTCCTATATTAACAAGATCTATAATAGACTTCAATAATTCATCTTTATAATATTCAATCTTATCATTTAAAATTTCTTCCATTATATAACCTCCATTATAAAAACCAATATATATAGGTAGTCTATGTACATAGACTACCTATATATATTTAATAACATATCTTTTCTTTCAATTTACTAATGTCCTCTTCATCAAATAGTTTTCTTGCTAGTATACAAATATTATTTAATGATTTATTTAACCCGATACCACCTTTTTTAGGCATCTTTACAATATTCACTATTTTCTTATATTTTAAAATAGTTTCTTCATTTTCTTGAGACATAGCAGCAACTACTGGTATATCTGTCTTTTCACTTATCTCTTTTGAAATAGCAGCACACATATAAGCATAGCCATTATAATTATATGCTGGTCCACAGATAACTACATCTGGATCTAATTTTTTCACCATTGCAGTCATCTTTTTAACTACTTTCTCTTCATTTTCTTTAAAATAACTGTCACCACAATACAAGCAAGCAATGACCTTACCTTCTACTTTTTTAAGATGGGGATCAATCATAGGAACTGAACCTATCTCTCCTTTTTTACCACCTAATGGAAGATTAGCTCTTTCTTTCCCTCCCATTCCAGCTTGTATTTGGTCAAATATCATTAAAACTTTCATATTTACCTCCTAAATATCATCTAAAGATATATCATCAAATGAAATATCTTCCAATTCATCTTCTTCTGTTTGAGATTGCTCATCTTTTAGATAATTTTTATCTAGTATCTTTATAAATGGATAGTAGACTACACAGCCTAATACTACTAATATAACTTGAAATAATGCTGCCTTTAAACTACCTGTTGATAAGTATCCTGAAAATCCTAAAGGTGTTGTCCACGGTATTTCAACTCCATTTGTATAAGGCAAGAACCCACTCTCAAAAGCTATAGCTGACAAAATAGTATTCATTAATGGAACCCCTATAAAAGGTATAATCATCACAGGATTTAGTACAATTGGCAAGCCAAATATAATAGGTTCATTAATACCAAATACACCAGGTACAATGGACAATTTACCTAATTGTTTAATTCTTTCAGATTTGCAAACCGTCACCATAAGTATAACTAGGGAAAGAGTACTTCCTCCTCCACCAAATGTTTGGAATAAGTCTACAAACTGTCCTGTATATATATGTGGCAATGCTAGTCCCGCTTGGAAAGCCTTTAAATTTTCTATTGACAAAGTTCTAAATATTGGTGAGAAAACTGAGTTTGCAACTGCAGGACCATTTATTCCAAAGAACCAGAAAACAGAACAAGATACAACATAAACAATTTGTGCACCTAAACTATTTCCTACTCCCATTAAAGGAGCTTGCAATACAGTATATATAAAATTGTGTGCAGATTCATATGGTGTAAGCTCAAATAAAATTCTTACTAGGAAAAATATAAACATTACTATAGCACTTGGAATCAAAGCTGCAAAGGAATTAAAAACAGCTGGTGGTACTCCTTCTGGCAGCTTTATTGTCCAGCCTTTTTTATAAGCCCAGTTAAATATTCGAACAGATAAAATTGAAACAATCATTGATAAAAATATTCCACTTGTTCCTGTAAAAGAAAAACTTATAGCATTTAATGTTTTAGTCCCTTTTACACCTTCATATGCAATTATTGTAGGCATCAAAATTACAAAAGACACAAGAGAAACAATTGCTCCTTGTATTCTATCTGCTCCTATCTCTCTAGAATAAGAATATCCTATACCAATAACTGCTAATAACGATATAATATCAAAAGTTGCTCTTGCTACATTAGATAAATAGGATTCCCATCCTTCTCCAAATATTCTTGCCCAAAACTCAGACCATCCTGGTATTGGAAAATTTGCTATTAAAATAAATAGAGACCCTACAATTATCAATGGAGTTGATACCAAAAAACCATCACGTATAGCAACTAAAATTTTATTCTTACCTAGTCTATCTGCTACAGGCATTAAAACTTTCTCTAGTTTTTCAAACATTTTAACCTCCCCTAACCTTTATATTTTTTCATCAATACTATTGACTTTTTTAACACTTTTTCTCCATCCATCATTCCATAATCAACGGAATCAATAACTCCAACTGGAACATTATAATCTTTCACTCTGTTTTTAGTATCCTCAAATAAATGTCTAACTTGAGGCCCTAATAATACACAGTCAGGATTCTTCTCATCCAATATCTTCTCCAAATTTCTAATTGGAAAAGCCTTTACTTCTATGGATAATTTGTGCTTATCACCAACATCTTGCATCTTTTTAGCAATCATGCTTGTACTCATTCCATTATCACAAAATAAATATATCTTTTTCACCATTTCCACCTCCATTATTATAGTTTTATATATAAAAAAATTAATATACTAATCTTTTAAATTTAAAACTTTAGTACCTGCAATATAATCGTGAATAGCCCTATTTGACTTTGAAAAAATCATAATTATTATAGATAAAATCGTAGTTACAAAAGAAACATATAAAAGTCCCTTATATAATGATTTTGAGCCAATAATTATTAATATTAATTGCCTTAAATAACTTCCACCAATTACGAATCCGCCTTCTAAAATCATAGAACCTAATAATTCTCTTTTAAACATTGTATTTAAATCTACATTATTGCCATCCATCTTTACTACTTTAAAGCCTAATGTTTTTTTCATTAAAGTTTGTCCATCAAATTTATACACAGGTAATATTACATAATAAAATAAGGCTATTAAAATTCCTAATATGCAAGCTAATACTCCATTTAATGTAGATAAAGCTGATAATTCCTTAGTCATCTGTACTTCACCAGTTTCTATACTATAAATTAATAAAATAGGTATATGAGCCAAAACTGATGATATATAAATATCAAGTATTGTAGCTATTCCTCTTTTAAATATACTTACTCTCATAATAACCTCCTATTGATTATCAGCATAACTATAAATAAGTTTAATTAATTCTTCCTTTGTATTGACCTCCAATAAATCTTTAACTAAATTCACATCTCCTAATGAATAAACAATATTTTTTAGTATCTCTAATTCTTTTTCCCTCTCAGTACTTTCAGGAATAGCAAGCATAATAACCAATTTTACTAAATTTTCATTTTCATCCCATACAAAAGCATTATTTGTCCTAATAATAGCTATTTGAGGCCAAGCTACACAATTAGAAAAGCTATGGGGAATAGCTAAATAATCTCCAGCAAAAGTAAACCCTCTACTTTCTCTTTCATATATGTCCTCTATAAACGTTTTTTTATCTAAAACAGCCCCTGAATCTACTAGAATATCAAATAATTTATCAATAACTTCTTCTTTACAATGTAGTTTACTATTTAAAATAATATTATCTAGACTAAGTATATTTTTGTCTTCCATATTATCTTTCCTCATTTAAACATCCCCCCGCAATCTGCCTTAATACCTCTGATAAATATACATAGTTAGAATACCTTATAGCAAATATATGCTTCCATGAATTATCCTGTTCATATACATATTTTTTAACTGAATCTTGTCCACTATATACAAGGTATACATAGGTATTATTTTTTATATGGATTAAGTTATCTTCAATAAAATACTTCTTAAATTCTTCCATATCTTTGCAGCTATTAATAGTTTCTAATGAGATTGTTTTTACAGGATTATTTGAGGAAAGTTTTCTTTTGTTCTCTAGTATCATTTCTATATAATTTCTTATATTTTCCTTGTCAATTTCATTTAAAAATGCAGATACTATTAAATACGGTTGTTCTATATCTAAATTTACAGTAGAAACTATTAAATCTATTTTATCTAAATCAATACTATCTACTGATTTAGATGCAACAATATTAACTACCTCAATATTATTAAAAGCCTTTTCCAACCTAGCTGCTAATAACTGGCTAGTACCATATCCACTATGACAAATAACCAATATTTTTATTTTCATTGCCTCTACAATTTTTTCGTTTTCAGATATAAAATAAGAAAGAATATAGGATACCTCATGGTCATTTATCTTATTTATTCCAAATTTATTGCAAGCTAAAAAGCAAGCAATCTTCATTATAAAAAACTCTTCTTCAAATTCTCTCAAAAAATCATTTAACAAAGGGTTCTTAATCTGAATATTATATTTTATTCTATTTAGCATAGGCTTAATGTGTAGCAACAATCTATCGTATAAATTAGGCCTTAATCTATAGTTAGTATTTGACATTTGTGATACAATATCTATTAAATATTCTGTAAAATGAGCTGGTGGCAAATCAAATTCCTTAATATTCTTTTCATTATTATCATCCTTATTGTCATGGCTTAGCCCTATTGATATTAAGTGTTTATATATGTATACTATTTCTTGCTTGTCAATCTCAATATTAAATTTCTTTTCTATTTCCTTTATTAGATAAACAGCACTACTATACAATTCTTCATCCACTACCAATACAGATTCATTTAAATCTAAAATATCATCAATATAATTCCCATTAATAATCCTATTTGTCATAATTACTAAATGGGTTAGCAGATTTGTATAATAAGGTTCATATATTACCAGTTTCAATTTATTTTCTAATTCATTCAATAATTCTTCAAAAAAGAAAACAGATTCCTTGTTTAGTATAGTATTGATTTCATCAATATTAAGTTCTTTATGGCGAATGTTCTGATACTCAACAATATAATCAGGATTAGTCTTTCCATATTCTTGAACTATAGAAACCAAAGCTTTTCTAATATTTATTTCACTACCAACTATTCTTGTTCCCTTTAATGTTTTTGATAGACTTAAATTGTATATATCTAATATCTTTTGGATTTCATCTAAGTCATTATTAATAGAGGTTCTACTCACCATATGTTCGTCTGAAAGTTTTTGAATTGTAGTATATTCACTAGTAGGGATAAGTAAGTTCAATAAAATCTGTATTCTTCTATATTCTAAATCATTGTCTTTGTTAGAAACTTTAATATTGTTTAGTACATTATTCAATTCATCTAATTGAGACGGAGTATAGTATATCCTTATGCCTATTCCTTGTTTCCTATCTATCTTAGCACCAATAGGATTAATAATTTTTTCAATTTCATCAATATCATTTAATACCGTTTTCCTTGATATGTTTAATATGTCAGAAAAATACTTCATAGGCATATATTTCTTCTGAATTATTAACTTTTTAATAAATCACATTGTCTTTTATTCATAGTTATACGAACCCTTTCTAATAAAATTATACATAAGTAAAATTTCTAAATCTATTACATATTACTTCACTAATGATAAGTAAGTTATGTACAGAAAATATATATCCCTATATTATAGTAAAATAAAATATCCTACAAGTTTTATAAAAATGTATTAAAATAAAGTTATTAACCCTAGTCACTATAATTTATAGCAACTAGGGTTCTATTTATTTTTTATTATCTTTTTGATCTTGCCTATCTTTATTATTTAATTTTCTATTGTTTTTCATATCTTCATTATCTATTATGCCATGTTCGCCAGCAATTTCATAATTCATTTGTTTGAAAAAATTCTTATTATTTTTTTTATCCTTTTTCTTTTCTTTCAATATCATCACCTCATATGTATTTTCCACTTAATATATTTAAACATACAAGGCAATTTTTAGCAGTAGTACTGCCTAAAATCCAAAATGAAATCCTATAAGATTCCTGAATTTATTCTAATGTCTTATCTAATGGTTCTTTAAATTCTTCTAATAATTTAGTCTTGACTGCATTTCTAGCTAGTTCATTTAGTATTTCCTTATTATTTATAGCTTCTAATTGTTCCTTTATATCCTTCTCTATATGTTTATTATATGATAAACATATATTCCAACAATTTTATAAATATAATTTACAATAGCTTAATACTATTTAACATTGTTTTCGTATGCTCTTTCTAACTCCCATGCTAAAATTCAACCTAGTATTACTTCCTGTTTGTAATATTAAAATATAACTAATAATATTCAAAACATATTATTATATAATAGAATATATAAGATAGATGAAATGGGCAACTATACCTGCACATAATCCTCCTATAGTATGACTAATAATGGCCTTAGTTGTTAATTCCCTCATATCTAATGCATCCATCATTGCTACATGAGTACTTAAATATCCGCTCCAACACATTCCTATAGCTGTAAATACTGCTATTTCATTTTTACCAATAAGACCCTCTGCTAAAAATTTTGTTACAAGCCCTAGAGCTGCCCCTACAGAACCTAAAGAAGTAACTGGAAATGCTATTGATTCAGGATTTTTAAACCCAAAAAGCGGATATAATATAAACTTTAACTTTTCTCCTATCCAAGGAAGTACTCTTATACCTTCATAAGCTGAACCTGTATACATTCCACTTGCAGATGGACCATTAGTAAACATCATTACAAATGTACAAATAATCACAACTCCTGGAATAACAGATAATCCTAAATCAACTCCTACCTTTCCTCCATCAAGTATTGCTTCAAGGAACCTTTGTAATGTAGTTCCTGATCTTATTTCCCTACATTTCGTTATATCATAAGAACTATCTTCACCAAAAAACACATATTCTTCTGTACCGTAAATCTCCTTGGTATAGTTTAGCATCAATCTTACACTTACTATACTTCCTATAAAAGCACCTATATTTCCTATTACAACTGGAGCTAAAAAATTCTCACCATTTTTAGCTTGGGCCATCATAAAAGTTGATACTATAAGTCCCATTCCAAAAGATGTACCTAAGTTTGTAATAGCAGGAAGCTGATACTTCTTAAAATACTTCTTGAAATCCTTTTCATGTGCTAAAGAAATAATTGCTGGATTATCAGAAAGATAAGTCGTCAATATTCCAAGACTTGCTACTCCAGGAAGATTGAACAAAGGTTTTATAATAGGACTTAATATATTATTAATAATAGCAACAATTCCAAACTCAGATAATATAGATGAAAAAGCACTAGAAAGCACAGCAACTCCCATAATAAAAAAAGCTGTATTTAGAATTAAATCATGAGCAGTGGCCATCATTGTTTTAAACATATTAGCTGCTCCCATAACATGGATAAATAATCCAAAAAAAATAAAAATACCAAATAACCAAAAGAAAGATTCTTTATTTATAGATTTCACTATAGCCTTCTCTTTCAACTATTTTCCCCCTCCTACATTAAAATGTATTAAGCCTATTTTAAATTTACAATCTATATAATTGCTAAACTTCCTTATTATGTACAGTTAAAACTTAATAAATTTAATCACTCCTTTTAATAAAATTTTGACTTATTAAGTTTAAATAGTAATTAATATAAAGATAATATCTACATTAATTTTAATATGAAAGTATTTGAAATCATATATACAATAACATACTTTCTTAAGAAAGTATCAAAATTTTGCATAAATTTGTGCTTAAATTTTTGTAATAATCAAATATCTAATTTTAAAAGTTACATGAAAATATATAAGCACGCTAGATATATATAATACAATATGATATAATATGCAAAACATATGTTTGTATATATGGAAGGTGGTAACATCTCAAAATATAATTTAAATGAAAAAAAACAAATCATGAAAAATGAATATCCTAATTCTGATAATAATAAATTAGCTAAAAAATTAGGATATACAGAATCAACTCTGAGAACTAAGGCTTCAAAACTTGGGCTTAAAAAAAGTGAAGAATATATGAATAAAATATATAAAAAAATGCAAACAGGGAAAAAAGATAAGCAAAAAGAAGGTAAAATTTAAGCCGAGAAATTCTCGGCTTAAATTTTGTTTCCTAATTATCTTAATAATTGTAGTACTGTTTGAGGTGCTTGGTTTGCTTGCGGACCATCACATATCTTTCAATATATGCCAGACTATATCTTCAACCATAATATTGTGGCTGTTGGGCACTTTGGAGGACCTCTTCTCCTATAGACTTCATCACCATAGCAAAACCTTAGGTGGTATATCCTAGTCGTTGAACCTTCTCCAACTTTTCAGTACAGGAGCTTGGCTGCTGATTATCCATTGTTTCATCTCTACTATTCTAAACCTTTCACGTTTGCTGTTTCCAACTACGTTGTAGGAAGTAGAGCTTTAGGAAGTTCCAGCAATTCACCCAATTTTCTCTCAAAAATTACTCTTTGAGGGACCCGTAAATAGTTTCCTCATCTTTATGTGGCAAATAAAACGTTCTAATGTCACACTATCTTAAAAGTTGTAATACTCCTTGAGGAAGGCTATTTGCTTGAGCCAACATAGCTGTTGAAGCTTGTTGTAAGATGTTTTGTTTTGTAAATTCCATCATTTCTCTTGCCATGTCTACGTCTCTAATTCTTGATTCTGCTGCTTGTAGATTTTCAGAAGCATTGTCTAAGTTCTTGATAGTATGTTCTAATCTATTTTGCATAGCACCAAGTTTAGATCTTTCAGATGAAACAGTTTCAACTGCTTTATTTATAGTAGTTATTGCTGCATCTGCCGCTTCTTGACTAGAAACGTTAATTCCTACTTTTTTACTAGCTTCTTCGTCTACATCAGCTACATTTACTGTTGTTGCTGCTGGAGCTGCTGTAGCTACAGTATCTTTTGCAAAATCATCTGTTGTGGAAATTGATATTCCAGCTTTTTCAGCTACAGATTCCAATGCAGCCTTTATATCAGCATGAGTTGCAGTACCTTGATTAGCATCATCTTGTGCAAGAGTAATAGTTATCTTACCACTCTCAGCATCAAACTCTGCTGTTGTTTCTTTTATTTCTGCATCTCCTCCTAGAGCTTTATACTCAATTTCTAGGGCATCACCAGTTTTACTTCTAACTTGAAGACCTTCAACATCTTCAACATCTGTTGCATCATATACTACTCCTTGAACATTTAACGCTTCAGCACTCATATTACCAATAGCTAAATCAACGTTTTGTCCTGAATTAGCTCCAACATGGAACTTACCACTAAAATCTCCACCTAATAAGTTTTGAGTATTGAATTCTGTAGTATCAGCTATTCTTGTAAGTTCTGCTGATAATTGATCTATTTCCTTTTGAATTTCACCTCTATCTACTTCAACATTTGTATCATTAGCTGATTGAACTGCTAACTCTCTCATTCTTTGAAGGATTGCATGAGTTTCATCTAATGCACCTTCTGCAGTTTGGATTAATGAAATACCATCTTGAGCATTTTTGGAAGCCATGTTTAATCCTCTGATTTGACCTCTCATTTTTTCTGATATTGCTAGTCCTGCTGCGTCGTCTCCTGCTCTGTTGATTCTAAATCCTGATGATAATTTTTCTAAGGATTTAGCTGTTCCTGTATTGTTGATACCTAATTGTCTGTTGGCATTCATTGCCATCATGTTGTTATTAATTCTCATTTTTCTTCCTCCTTGAAATTTTTATTTTGCGAAACTCCTTTTTCGCATTTAGTTATATATAACAAGCCTATATGGCTTATTAACATGATAAATAATATTTAATTTTTCTATACTATACATATCGGCAAAGATAAATAAAAGTTAATAGTTTTTATGTTTTTATAATTAAAATTTCCTATGCATTATATATATCGTCAACCAATAATAAAAGTTTATAGCTTTTGTAAAATGATATATAAATCAGATTTTGTTAAATTACATATTGATTTTATAATCTTCCTAATGTAAAATAAAAATAATATTTTTTAAATCTTTTGAAAACTCTATATTAGATAAAATCATCTATTTTAAAATTTTCTATTCTTATTCTCATATTGCTAATTATTTAAAAAAGGAGCCGAGCATATAATGAAAATAAAAGAACTTATTAGTATAAAATATTCACCAAAGGAAATTAAGCTTTTAAATAAAAATTTTGATTTGAATAAAGATATAGATCATATAGACATAATTGATGTTCCAGAACATTTATACAAAATAGAAAAAAACTCATTTCTACTAGTTAATAACTACATCTTTGAAAAAAATAATCTTAATATATTTAATACTGTAGAATTATTAAATAAAAAAAATATCTCTGCCTTAGGAATAGTATGTAACCAATCACCTATTGATAATATAGATAATGCACTAAAAGATATTGATATATTAAATAATGATTTAGATTTCCCTATATTTATTTTTTCTACTTCTACAACTTTTAAAAATATAGTTAGTAGAATAATTCCAAAAAATTATGCAAACGAATGTTTTTTTGACCAGTTTAGCTTAAATTTAAATGCTCTAAAAAATAGTAATTACTTTACTATGGACAATATACTAAGTTTATTAAACATTTATATTGATAAGCCCGTAGTTCTTTTTGCAGAAGATTTTCAAATAATAAATTATTCAAAACCTGAACATGATGCTAAAAAACGTAAAATACCAATAGACAAAATATACAGCTTATTAACTAGCAATATAAATAATAAACACAGTTTTACAAATCAAATAGTTTTACATGATAAGGAATATTATATTCTCTATCCTCTAAAAATTCCTCAAAAAAATTTAGGATTTTTATGTTTTATCCTAAAAGAAAAAGAGAAAGAAATGAAAATAATAGATGAGTTAGCTAATGTGATAATTCCTCATATAATAATAAATATACTTACTTATAATAAAGGACAAATGTTCCATGAAAAATCAAAAGAAGAATTTATTCATAACTTATTATATGGCCTTTATCAAGATAAAAATTTTATCAAAGCTCAAGGAGATAAACTCCAATTTCAATATGAACAAAAATTATTTGTATGGATTCTTAAGATTCATCCCTTAAAAAATACTAATAACAATTTTTCAAGTCAAACTACTATTCCTAATAATATAATGAATAAAACATTAAGTATTGCAAAAAGTAGATATCCAGAAGACTATTATATAATTGATAATAAGGGAATAGTCTTTATTCAAACAAAAGATGATACACCTGATTCCACACAAATAGATAATTTTAGTAAGCTAATTCAGCAACTAGAGCTTTATATTCCTGAATATAAATTCTCTATAGGAATAAGCCGTTATTATGAGCCTATAGATAAATTAAAATATGCATATAATGATGCAGTATTCAGCTTAAAAATAGGCTCAGATATTTTTAAAGGGACTAAAAATATTTATCCTTATAATGACCTAATTCTTTACCACCTAATATATAGTCTTACAAATAACCCTATAATAGAAAGAATATATAATATTACTATTAAAAAAATTATAAACTATGATAAAGAAAATAACGCTGACCTTTTAGAGACCCTTAAAGTATTAGTAGATTTTAACTTTAGCATAACAGAATCTGCTGAAACAATGTACATTCATAGGAATACTCTCTATAAAAGAATGGATCGCCTATCCCAAGTAACTGGCTATGACCTAGATAATTCTCAAAATAGATTATTATTACAACTAGGCTTAAAAATTCATGACATATATTCCTTATCAAAATAATTCTTTTAAAATTCGTACTATTAAAGTCCTTGAAAGAATAACTGGTTTTCCACTTCTTTCTTGGACAATTTTTTTCATATCTTTGGAATAACCCATGCAATCTAAGACTATGAAAAGTACATCTTCATCTTTAAACTGATTAGCTATGTTTTCAAGTTTTTCTAATTCTTCTTCATAGGGAGATGCACTTTTAGCCACCACTTCCATTCCTGTTTCTTTCCAAAGTTTAATAGAACTCTCTACTTGTTCTTCATTAGGTACTATTATACCTATTTTCTTTCCCTTAGCTAGTATCTTTACCACCCCATGAGTTATTTCATAGGGCATTATTAATAATCCATTATACTTGTAGTTAGGAAACTTACCTGTACAAAGTAATAGTATTTTATCTATCCCATCTTCTTCTATATAGGTTAGAGTTTCTTGAACTAATTCATGGACCTTCTTCTCAGCCATTTTTATTCCTCTGCCTGATTTCAATCTACTCACTAAAACCCTATCTCCATCTGAAGGATAAAGACTTTCTATAGCCTCCTCTTCACTAAATCTATCTAAAATACCAAATTCAACTATTTGTATTTCACTACCTAATGCATCTTTAATATCAGGTATTGCATCTACTCTAGGAGATTGCCCTATTGTTAATACTGCTAATTTATCCATAGCTATCACCTATCCTTCATAGACAATTTGCCCATTTATTATAGTCAATAAAGTTCTTGTTCTAACTTTTAATGGATCTCCATTAAACACCACAATATCTGCATCTTTTCCCTCACTTATACTTCCAACCTTATCACTTATTCCTAATACTTTTGCTGGATTAATAGTTATAGATTTTAGAGCTTCTCCATAATCCATTCCTTCTTTAACAGCAATTCCTCCATTTATTGTTAATAAGTCTATAGGAACATCAGGATGATTAGTAACTATACAAGTTAATATACCAGACTTTGATAAAGTACAAGGTGTCTTACAGCTTCTATTTACTAGTTCCAAATTAGAATAGTCTGTAAGATAAGGTCCTAATAATACTGGAATATTTCTTTTTCTCAATTCTTCAACGATTAAATATCCTTCTGTACAAGACTGAAGTATAATATTCAAACCAAATTCCTCTCCAATATTTATTGCAGTCAAAATATCCTCTACTTTATCTGCCGAAAATATCACTGGAATTTTCTTTAATAATACTGATTTTAAACTTTCATATTTTACATTGTAATCTTTGTATGAAATATTATTATTTCTCTTAATATATTCAGTCCCTTCTTTAAAAAGATTCCTAATAATATAGGCTATTCCCATTCTAGACATAGGCATTTCTATTTTATTTTGGTTTGAACTTTTAACTTTATCTCCTAAATTTATTTGAAGAGCAGCAAAATTTTTATAATTCATTTCATCTATACTTTTCCCATAAGTTTTAAATACAGAACACTGTCCCCCAATTACTTGTTCAGAGCCAGGACATATTAATGTAGAAGTAATACCATTTTTTACTGCTTCTTCAAAACTTTTATCTAATATATTTATCCCATCTTCAACTCTTAGCTGAGGAGTCATATTATCAGCTTTTTCATTTAAATCATTTCCTGGAAAACCCACTCCATTTTCAATAAGCCCTAAACTACTATGAGCATCAATAAGTCCAGGCATAACTATGCTATTTTTTAAATCTATTGTCTTGGCTTCAACATTAGAAATATTATTGCTTATCTCTTTAATCTTTCCACCTTCTATTAGAATATCTCCATATATAACTCTATTAGAAGTCATAGTAAATATTTTTCCATTTTTTAAAAGAAGCATTTTTTCTCCTACCTTTCTATTTATTAGCCCTATAAACTATTCGTCCATTTATCATAGTTAATAAAGTTTTAGTAGAAATCTCAAGAGGATCTCCATCAAATATTACTAAATCTCCATCTTTGCCAGATTCAATACTTCCAACTCTATTATCTATTCCTAATGCCATTGCAGGATTAATAGTAATTGTTTTTATTGCATCAAAATAATCCATCCCATACTTTACTAATAACCCTACATATATAGGAAGGTACTCACAGTTAGAAAATGGGTGATCTGAAACAACTGATATATTTAAACCATTCCTTATTAATTCAATAGGATTTTCATAAGTAGCATTTTTTACTTCATCCTTTGTTCTAAAAGAAAATAATGGACCTACCATAATAGGAAAATTTACTTCTTTCAATTTATCAATTATTAAATATCCTTCTGTGCAATGGTCAAGTGTAGCTTTTAAACCAAATTCTTTAGCAATATTTATTCCAGTAATAGTATCATCACTTCTGTGACTGTGTATTTTTAAAGGAATTTCTTTTTTCATAACAGGAATTATTGCTTCTAAGTCCATATCATATTCTACTAACTTTCCTTGTTCTTTTTCTTCTAAATATAGCTTTGCTTTCTCAAATTTTTCTCTTAAAAGAGAAGCTGTAGACATTCTACTGCTAGGAGACATTTTTAATTCTGAATAAACATTTTTAGGATTTTCTCCTAAAGCTACCTTCAATGCTGCAGGAAATTTCATAAGTTTTTCTTCTATTGTTTTTCCACAAGATTTTATAATAGCAGCTTGTCCTCCTATTACATTTCCACTTCCAGGACAAATCATAATTGTAGTTATACCTGCCTTGTAGGCAGACTCAAAAGCCCTATCTTGTGGATTTAATCCATCTATAGCTCTTAAAGATGGAGTCATAGGCTGTATGCATTCATTAGCATCATTTCCATTATAGTTTAATGTCCACATTCCTATATGGGAATGACCATCTATAAACCCAGGAAATACTTTATTATTTTTTATATCAATAATCTCTATATTTTCATCTAATATATCTATATTGTTACTAACCTCTTTTATCTTCTCTCCTTCAATTAATATATCTCTATCAATAAATCTGCCATTTTTCACATCAGCAATAGAGCAGTTTTTAAAAAGAATCATATTCTTTCTCCTTTCTTTTAAAATTATTATAATAAATCTACAACTGCCCCCAAATAAACTTTTGCTCCATCAATTAAGTCTTGAATATTTACTGTTTCATTGTAGGAATGAATGCCTTCTGTATTGGCAGCACCATATTGAATAGTTTCTATACCTGCTTCTCTAAAATATCTTGCATCACTAGATGCCCATTGATAAGTAGCAGTAACATTTCTACCTACTACAGATTCTGCATTTTTCTTTACTGATTGAACTAAATTACTTTTTACAGATACATTATTGGGCTCTGAAGTCCATAGAAATTCATAGGTTATATTATCTAGTTTTAAATCATTTAATATTTTTTCCAGTACATTTAGTACATCTATTGAAGAAACCCCTAGAGGTGTTCTAATATCTAAATCTGCCTCTGCATAGTCAGCTACCATATTAACGGTAGTTCCACCTTCTATTTTTCCTATATTAACTGTTACATGATCAATAATATTTTCCACACCTTTTACACCTAAGCATTTCTTAGCTACTTTCTTTGATTCATCAATAACAGATTGTATCTCATCATCGTAATTCCCAGTCAATTTATTTAATTTATATAATTCATTTAAAACCTTTGTTAGTTTCAAAATAGCATTTTGGCCCACATAGGGAGATAAACTACCATGAGCCGAGACCCCTTCAGAATATAATTTTACTAATATTTTCCCCCTTTGTCCTACCTCAATATTATCAATATCTGTAGGTTCAGCAACAATACAATAATCTCCCTTTACATAATCATTTTCCACTAGCCATTTAGTTCCGAAATCTCCTCCAGTTTCTTCATCTGGTACTACAGTCAATATTATTTCACCATTAATATCTATATTTTCATCCTTTAAAACTCCCATAGCAAATAGTACTCCTGCTAAGCCACCTTTCATATCGGAGGTACCTCTACCTAATACTTTCCCATCCCTTACTTCTCCAGAGAAAGGTTCAAAATCCCATTTTGACAAATCTCCTACTGGTACTACATCACTATGTCCGTTAAAAATTAAAGTCTTGCCCTTTTTATTTCCCATTCTAGCTATTATATTTGGCTTATCTTCCATTGGACTTAAAACCTTATAATCTATACCTTTTCTTTTTAGATAATCACATATAAAAAAGGTTATCTCTTCCATATTTCCTGGTGGATTTTCCGAATTAATTGAAATGAGTTTTGAGGTTAAATCTATTAATTCTTCTTTTTTTTCATCAACTTTCTTCCAAAGATTTTGCTTAATATCCATTTTCATCCCTCCTGAAACTTTATTTATATAAATGACACCCAACTTTATGATTAACATCTACATTTATTAAATTAGGATCTACTTCTTCACAAACTTTCATCTTATGAGGACACCTATTATGAAATTTACATCCTGAAGGAGGATTTAATGGACTAGGTATTTCCCCCTTAAGATTAATTCTATCTTTTATTATGTTAGGATCTTCAGTAGGAATAGCTGAAAATAGTGCTTTTGTATAAGGATGAAGAGGATTTTTATATATCTCCTTTACATCACCTATTTCAACTATTTTTCCTAAATACATAATTGCAATATCATCACTTAAATATTTCACTACACTTAAATTATGAGATATAAATAAATAAGTTAAATCAAATTTTTCTTGCAATTGTTTGAAAATATTTAAAACCTGAGCTTGTATGGAAACATCTAACGCAGAAGTTGGTTCATCACAAATTATTAGTTCTGGATCTAAAGTAAGAGCCCTAGCTATATTTATTCTCTGCCTCTGTCCACCACTAAATTCATGGGGATACCTATTCATATAATAATAGCTAAGGCCTACCATTTCTAAAAGTTGTCTAGCCTTATCTTGTCTTTCCCCCTCCTCCCCAATATTATGAATATCTAAAGGTTCTTTAACAGAATATCCAATTTTCTTTTTTGGATCTAATGAAGAATAGGGATCCTGAAATATCATTTGAATATCTTTTCTTAAAGGTTTCATTTCTTTATTATTTAAACTACCTATATCTTTCCCCTTAAACTTTATAACTCCGTCTGTAATATTATTTAAACCTATTATTGTCTTTCCAACAGTAGATTTGCCACAGCCAGATTCCCCTATAAGTCCTAAAGTCTTCCCTTTTTCAATAGTAAAGGATATATCATTCACAGCTTTTAAATAATTAGTTCTCCCAAAAAGCTTCCCATTTGTTACAGGAAAATATTTTTTTAAATTTTCTACTTCTAATATAACTTCACTCATTTTTAATCTGGCCCCCCTTTCCAAGGCTAGTATCTTCTGTCTGGAAATAGCATGCCACAAAATGTTTAGGTTCTACCTCCACTAATTTTGGAGGTGACTTTTTACAAATATCTTTAGCATAAGGACATCTTCCAGCAAAATTGCATCCTTTCCCTGTAGATCTTAAATCAGGAGGATTACCTTCTATAGTATTTAACATCTTATCACTATCACTTTCTAACTTGGGAATTGAATCTAATAATCCCCAAGTATATGGATGCTTTGCATTTTTATAAAGAGTCTTAGTTTCTGTATATTCTACAGTTCTTCCAGCATACATCACCATTACATAATCTGACACTTCCCATATTACACCTAAATCATGAGTAATTATTAAAATAGATGTATTTAACTTTTTTTGTAATTCTTTCATTAAATCCAATATCTGAGCTTGTATAGTTACATCTAAAGCTGTAGTAGGTTCATCAGCAATAAGAAGTTTTGGATCACACACTATAGCCATAGCGATAACAGCTCTTTGTCTCATTCCCCCTGAAAACTCGTGAGGATAACATTTATATCTGGATTTTGCATCTGGTATTCCTACCATTTCTAAAGCATTAATAGCAATTTTCTTTGCATCTTTTTTTGATATATCTCTATGAGCTAAAATAGCTTCAGTAATTTGATATCCTACTGTGAAAACTGGATTAAGAGCTGTCATTGGATCCTGAAATATCATTGCAATATCTTTTCCTCGTATATTTAAAAGTTCTTCTTTATGAATTTTTAATATATCATTTCCTTCAAATATAATTTCTCCACCTTCTACTTTCCCCGGTGGAGAAGGTATAAGTCCCATAATAGTTGAAGCTGTTACACTTTTTCCTGAGCCAGACTCACCTACTATTCCTAAAGTTTTACCTCTATCTATACTAAAACTTACTCCATCTACTGCCTTTACTACTCCAGAAGAAGTATGGAAATAAGTTTTTAAATCCTTTACTTCTAAAAGTTTCTCTTCCATTTTTTCACCACCCGTTATTGAATATTATTAGTTATTGTTTTAATTTTGGATCTAAAGCATCTCTTACTCCGTCACCAAATAAATTGAAACCTAAAACAGTCACTAATATAGCCAGTCCAGAAAATGTTGCTATATGGGGAGCTGTAATTAAATAATCCTTTCCAGATTTCAAAATATTTCCCCAAGATGGAGTTGGTGGTTGTATTCCTAAACCTAGAAAACTAAGAGCAGCCTCACTTATTATTGCTCCCGCAATATTTAAAGTCCCATATACAATAATAGGAGATAAAATATTAGGAAAAATATGATCTATTATTATTTTTTTATTAGATGCCCCTAGGGCTATTAATGCTTGGCAATACTCCTGTTTTTTTACAATAAGAACTTGTCCTCTTACAATACGAGCATAACTTGGTATATTAGCAATACCAATGGCAAGTACAACATTTTGCAATCCACTACCAAATACAGTCATCATTACTATAGCTAATAATATAAAAGGGAAAGCAAACATTCCATCTACAAATCGCATTATAATTGTATCTGTAATTCCTCCTTTATAACCAGAAATTATTCCAAGTATGATTCCCAATATTGCACCTAAAGTGGTTGCACATACTCCAACTATTATAGATATTCTTGAACCATATACTATACGGCTATATAAATCTCTACCATATTCATCAGTTCCAAATATATGACCATTTTCACCAGGTTTTAAACAAGCTTCTTCGGTGTTTACCTTATTAGGGTCATGGGTTGAAAGAAAGGGAGAAAATATAGCAGATATAATAGTTATGGTTATAATTATCATCCCAACAACAGCTGTTTTGTTTCTCAATAATTTCTTAATAAAACTGTTGGCTTTTTCTTCTTTTTTCATAATCTCCAAGTTTAATAAAGTTTCTTCATCTATTTCATCATGTCTTTTCATATCTTCCATCCTCATTACTTACCCCCTTCCTTAGTACCTTCAAATTCTGCTCTAACTTTTGGATTTAATAAAGCATAACTAATATCTACAATTAGATTAATAACTACATATACGAAGGCAACAAAGAGTACTCCTCCTTGTACCAAGGAATAATCTCTTTTTTCAATAGAATCTACAATCAATTTTCCCATTCCTGGCCAGCTAAAAATAGTTTCAGTAAGTATAGCACCAGAAAGTAAAGAAGAAAATTGAATACCTATAATAGTGATAATAGGTGGCAATGCATTTTTAAAAGCATGTTTCCAAATAACTATCTTTTCCCTTAATCCTTTTGCTCTAGCAGTCTTTATATAATCTTCCTTAATAATATCTAGCATACTTGAACGAGTAAATCTTGCAAACACTCCAGCAGATATAATTGCTAGAGATAAACCAGGTAAAATTATATGTTTAAGTCCATCTATAAAGCCTGCCTCCCCTATACCTACTGAAGGTAACCAACCAAGTTTTACACTAAAAATTAATACAAGCATTAGTCCTAGCCAAAATACAGGCATTGAAATACCTATTAAAGCTAAAACCATAGTTATATAGTCAAATTTAGAATACTGTTTTGTAGCAGATATAACTCCTGCTGGAATCCCAATTAATAGACTTAAAAACATGCTAAAAACAGATAACAATAAAGTATTTGGAAATCTTTCACTAATAATATCTATTACAGGTTCATTATAGTAATAGGATTTACCAAGATCTCCTTTTAGTAAACCCTTTAAATAATCTAGCATTTGAGTCCAAATACTATTGTTTAAACCTAATTCTTCCTCTAATTTTTCTACATCTTGAACACTAGCTTGAGGTCCTAGCATTACAGCTGCTGGATTACCAGGTACAACTCTAGTTATGACAAATATTATAAGTACCACTATTAATAATGTAGGGATCAACTGCAATAATCTTTTTAATGTATATTTAAGCAAATTTTTCACCTCTCTTTAAAAGGTCGCAGAGATTTACAAACATAAAATCCATTTGCAAATCTCTGCTGATTCCTATTTTTCTTTATAAACATTAAATTCTGGATGGTTTATAAATATTTGATTATCACCAAACAGTACAAAATCTTTTACCTTCTTGTTCATTCCATAAATTACTTTTTCATTTGAATAATCTAATCTTGGGTATTCTTCTGCAATTATTTTAAGAGCTTCTTGATAAAGTTTTGCTCTTTCTTCTTGATTGCCCGTTTCAGAAACTGCTCTATTTAGTAGTTCATCTACCTTTGCATTTTCAAAACCTTGTCCATTTCCTAATGAACCAATTTGAGCACTATGGAACATTTGATATAAGAAAAAATCTGGATCTGGATACCAAGCCCAAGACATTCCATATAAATCAGCCTTTCCTTTAGATGCAACATCACTAAAAGTTCCCCATTCAGCAGTATTAATTTTTAGGTCTATATTTAAATTTTCTTTTAAATCACTTTGGATAATTGTAGCCATTTTAACTCTCATTGGGTCATCAGTAATATAAATATTAAGTTCAAATCCTCCATTAGGATAGCCAGCTTCAGCTAATAATTTCTTAGCTTTTGCAGGATCATATTTAGGAACTAATTCTTCAATAGATTTATCATATCCCCAAGATCCTGGAGGAAGAGGTAAATATGCTCTTTCTGCTTCATCCCATGAATACAATCCCTTAACTAATGCATCTACATCAATTGCAGAAAGAATAGCTTCTCTAACTTTCTTGTCCTTAGTTGGTCCATTTTTCAAATTCATAGATACAAAAGACACTTTCATACCTGGTTTTTCTCTTATTTCTAATTTCTCATCCTTTTTAATAGCTTCTATACTTTCTCCTTGCAAATCTGTAGCAACATCTATTTCACCAGTTCTAAGAGCATTTGCTCTCATATTGGTATCAGAAATAAACTTAAATACTACTTGATCTAAATTAGGTTTTGAACCCCAATATTTTTCATTTTTTTCTAATATTACGCAATCATCTTTACGCCATTCCTTAAATGCATATGAACCAGTACCAACTAAATGTAATCCAAATTCATCTCCCCAACCTTCTACCTCTTCTTTGGGAACAATTATATTGCCTGAATCTGTTAATACTGTCAAAAATGCAGCATTTGGCTCTTTCAAATATGCAATTATTTCATTATCTGAAACAACTTCTACATGGTCAAGCATTCTAAGTCTACCCATAGCTGATTCTTTTTCTGAACGCTCTAAACTATATTTAACATCTTCAGCAGTCATCTTTCTTCCATCTTGATATTTACCTTTTTGAAAATACACATCATCTCTAAGAGTAAATTTGTATTCTTTTAAATCTTTAGAAATTTCCCACTCTGTAGCTAATCCAGGAATAACTTCTTTAAGCTCTTTATCATAGAACACTAAAGTATCACCAATAGAACGAATAATATTTCCTTCATAAACACCTGTGTACTTTACTGGATCTAAATTTTTAGGTGTAGATGAAAGGGCAATTGTTAAAGTACCCCCTTCTTTATCTCCTCCAGCTTTTTTATCACTTTTGTTCTTCCCACAGCCTGTTAAGGTAAAGGATAATACCATTATTGCTACTAAAATAAATAATAAGCCTTTCTTTCTCCTATTCATTTTTTTCCTCCTTTAATTTGGGATTTTTCAAAGTTAAAATCAATAAATTAATTATTTCGTAGATTTCTTTTGGAATCTTTCATTACTTCCATATAAACTAATTATTTTTTTAAACTCTTCTTCATCATAAAATGCACATCTTCCTTCTCCAAAGTCTTTAGCCACCTCTACTGCAAATCTACCTGTTACCTCAACATCATAAGGACTTGTAGCACCAGTAGCACATCCTGCTACGGAAGTTTCTGTTGTAATAGCTACTCCTACAACTGGTACTTTTGTAGCAGTAGCTGGCTGTAAAATACTATTCAAGTGATATAAATCATTTCCATAAGGAGTAATATCTTGAATAGAAAGAGGAAATACATTAGCCATTTTCCCTGTTGTTCTCTTTATTATAGATAATAAGTCATCACTTACTTTTAAAATATATCCTTCCTTAACTGTAGGAGATATAGCAAATCCTTTATAATTTAAAATTTCATTCCCTTTTGTAGTATCAATAGATAAAATTCCATCCATTTCTTCTACAACTTCTGATTCATTCATAACTTCCATATCTACTGAAGAATCCATAAATGGAACAGGATAATGTTCTTGAGTAGGAGCATCTGGACATATATGAGTAGTTACTATTACATCTCCATTCAAAACATCTCCATTATTATGCATATCAACTAACTTAAGCCCTACAGACAAAGCAGTCAAAGCCCCATCTCCGTCAGATACAAATCCTACAAGCTCAGGTCTCGCTCCTAATCCTCCAAGTCTTCCAATAATGCCTAAAGTAGGAGCATTTCCTCCAGAAAGTTTGCCATTTTTGCCTTCAATGACTATTTTTATAAAATCAGTACTTCCCTTTTCTCCTTCTATAGTTTTTACCTTTACATTTTGGCACCCTCTAGATTTAAAAAATTCTGCAACTTCTTTACCATTTGCATTAGGTTTATCAAGTAATTCGTAAATTTCTAGTACTTGTTTCAATATCATTTTTTGACCTCCTTGCAATAATGTTTTTAGCAAACATCTTAATAATAAATATTTCGAATATTTTGTTTTTATTAAATCTCCATATTTATAACTTTATTCAGTCTTATTCAACAAATATTGTTTCTTTCCCTGTGTATAAACTTCTATATTTTAATGTGGTAAAGTGTGCAAGTGCACACTTTTTTATATTTTTTATTAGAAATTATATCTCTTATCTTTAACTCAAACTTAATCTAACCCATCAAAGGTAACTCGGGTTAATAAGTGACTAGAAGTAAAAAATATAGTAAATGATTTGGCAGAAAAAGATATTAAATATGAATATGAAATTGTATAATTATATGTTATTTTTAAATTATAAAATCAATAAATAATTTTAGAGGAGGGATTTTGAGGAGCAAAACAAAACCCTTTTTTTAATAAAGCAGTTGCCTTAGCAGATTTTTTAAGGGTTTAGGTAGATGATTTAATATTAAGGGTATAGAAAATTTACTCTTTTTTAGTTGAAAACAAATATTGTAAGATTATTTCCTCTTGTAAATAACAATAAATATTATCTTTAGATAACTGATAAATAAACATATCCTATTAGAGTTTTACTGCTTTTTCAGACTTAAAATAAACTTTGTGGATAAGCTTATTGTTCATTATATATTTATCCACAAAGTTAATCTTATATCCACAATATTGAGAAAATTAAACCATTAGAAATGCTTTCTCCTTCCTTTTTGCAATTAAATATTTTAGTATCAAAAAACCGACTCATGTATAAAATCCATGAGTCGGTTCCTAATTTATATTCTTTCTAAAATTATTTCATTGAGTCTATAATACTATCAGCAAGATCGTCCATTGAGTCTGCATCCTCTTCAGTTATAGCAGAACTTATCGACATTTCTTCATCTAAAATAGTCATTTCTTTCATTTCATCTAAAAGTTCTCTCATCAATTTACCAGATTGAGGAGCCCATGAACCATTTTCAATAATAGCAACAGTACGTTTTTGTAGATTTAATGATTTCATGTCCATAAGATAATTAAGCATTGGTGGGTAAATATTTAAATTATAAGTTACTCCAGCAAGAACTATATGGCTGTATTTAAATGTTTCAGAAATCAAATAGGAAACATGAGTATTTGAAACATCATACATAACTACATTTGTCATTCCTTTTTCAACCAATCTTCTTGCTAAATCTTCACTAGCAGCCTCTGTATTGCCATACATTGATGCATATACAATCATTACACCTTTTTCCTCTGGTTCATATCTACTCCATTTATCATATTTATCAATAAAATATTCTAAATCAGTGCGCCATACTGGTCCATGTAGTGGACATATCATCTTAATATCAAGATCACTAGCTTTCTTTAGCAAAGATTGAACATGAGGACCATATTTACCTACAATATTAGTATAATATCTTCTTGCCTCATCTAACCAATCACGATCAAAATCCATTTCATCATTAAATAACTTACCATCTAAAGCACCGAAAGTACCAAAAGCATCAGCAGAAAATAGTACACCATTAGTAGTATCATATGTTACCATAACTTCTGGCCAATGTACCATTGGAGCAGATACAAATACAACTTCATGTTTCCCAAAGGACATAGTGTCTCCTTCTTTGACTTCTATTACCCTGTCACCAACATGGAAACCAAATTGATTCATAAACATAAAGGCTTTATCAGTGCATATGATCTTTACATCTGGATAGCGAAGAATAACCTCCTCAATACAAGCTGCATGATCTGGCTCCATATGGTTAATTACCATATAATCTAAAGGTCTATCACCTAAAACCCCTTTAATATTATCAAGAAATTGACGACAGATTGACCAATCTACAGTATCAAATAATACAGTCTTCTTATCTAAAAGTAAGTAAGAATTGTATGAAACACCTTTTGGGATGGGATGTATGTTTTCAAATAGTTCAAGACGGCGATCATTTCCTCCAACCCAATAAAGATCCTCAGTTATTTCCCTAACACAATACATATACTAATCCTCCTTTTACGTTAAAAATATATTTTTTTATATATTTATTATAAAGATTAAGCTTCTATAAACATATCTTTTTCTTCACCACAAGCTGGACAAGTCCATTCTTCAGGTATATCATTAAATAATGTGCCTGGACGTACTTCACCTTCAGGATCACCTACACCTGGATCGTATTCATAACCACATCCATTACATACATGATGTTTCCAGTTTGGAACAACTTTCTTTGGAACAGCCCTCTTCATCTTCTTCATAGGTGGTGCCTCCTTCTTAGGTTCTCCATTATCTAAAGCAGCAGTTAATAATGGCAATATTTCTTTCAAATCTCCTACAATACCATAATCTGCATTCTTGAAAATTTTTGCATTAGGATCATTATTTATTGCAACAATTGTAGTAGCATTCTTTATACCCTTCAAATGCTGTCCTGCCCCTGAAATACCACAGGCAATATAAAGATTTCCATTAAACTTTTGACCTGACATACCAACATAACGATTCAATGGTAAATACTTAAGATTTTCAGCTACTGGACGAGAAGAACCTATAGCTGCACCAGCTTGAACTGCTAAATCTTCTATAAGCTTCATATTCTCTTTTTCTCCTATACCTAGACCTGCACTGACTACCCTTTCAGCCTTGCTAATAGGAGTATCAAGAGGAATTCCAACTGTGAAATCATATCCCTCTTTCTTCAATTCTTCTACAAGAGCATCAACTTGTTCCTTAGGAGTTCCTTCTTTGAAAATCTTCTTCTTACGATAACCTGTAGCAGGTCCACCTTGAGAAACTTTAGCTTCAGTTTTTGGCATCTTACCAATAATATGAGAAGCAATAACAATACGTTGAATTTCATTAGTTCCTTCATATATTGTACAAATTTTAGCATCTCTATAAGCACGTTCAACTTCCATACCTTTCAAATAACCACTTCCACCAAATATTTGAAGGGCATCATTGACAATCTCAAGAGTAACATCAGAAACATATTGTTTTGCCATAGCTGCTTCCATATTATAAGGCTCATTGTTTTCCTTTAGTTCTGCTGCACTATAAACAAGGAATCTAGATGCTCTAAGCTTTGTCGCCATATCAGCTAATTTAAAAGATATAGCCTGATTATGAGCAATAGGCTTGCCAAATTGAACTCTTTCTTTTGCATACTCTAATGCATTTTCATAAGCACCTTGTGCAATACCAAGGGCCTGGGCTGCAATACCAATACGCCCACCATCTAATGTAGACATAGCAATTTTGAAACCTTCGCCTTCTTTACCTAATAGATTTTTCTTTGGAACTTTTACATTGTTGAAAATCAGCTCTGCAGTAGCAGAAGAACGAATACCCATTTTATCGTAATGTTCACCAAAGGTGAAACCTTCCCAATCTTTCTCTACAATAAATGCACTTATACCACGAGTGCCTATTCCTGGTGTAGTAACTGCAAATACAATATAAATATCAGCTTCACCTGCATTAGTAATAAAGATCTTTTCACCATTTAAAATATAATGATCCCCTTCTAAAACAGCAGTAGTTTCTGTACCCCCAGCATCACTACCAGCATTTTCTTCAGTTAAGCCAAAGGCACCTATTTTCTCCCCTTTTGCCAATGGAACTAAATATTTTTGTTTCTGTTCTTCTGTTCCGTAGGCAGCAATTGGATATGCACCTAAAGATGTATGTGCAGAAAGAATAACACCTGTACCACCATCTACTCTAGATAACTCCTCAACAGCAATTGCATAGCTTATTACATCCAAACCAGCTCCACCATACTCTTTTGGATATGGAATTCCCATCATCCCCATTTTACCTAGCTTTTTAATAGCTTCTTTAGGAAATTTATTTTCCTGGTCCAACATAAATGCAATAGGTTTAACTTCTTCTTCAGCAAACTTTCTAATTTTTGTTCTCAATTCTTCATGTTGTACCGTAGTCTTGAAAAACATAAATTTACCTCCTTTTTATGATCAATACATTATCATGAATATGATTCTTAGGAATATATAAAAACGCATTCCTAATCTGCCGCAAGTAGAGTTTCTCAAATAGAACCCATCTAATCCATATATTTCACGGCATTTACTCTATTTAAAATATTTTTTAAATGTTTACCTTTAAGGTATACATTCATTATATCTTTTAGAAGTGAAGATTGCAATATGAATTTGAACTAATCTTCACAAAAGTTTAAATATTTATTCATTAGAACATTTAAACCAAGCTCTATATTATTGTTCATTATATATATACCACCTTCAATTGAGTTTTCCCCAATTTTTTTGAAATTTTATTTAAATAATTTATTAAATCAGTCCAGTATAATAAAAATAGGGGCTGTTTCATAACTGATTTATCAGTTATGAAACGCCTCTTTTTTTATGTTCAAGTTGACAACTGAAGTACCTAAGTTTCCATAAATTTAAATATATTTTTCTTAGTCTAATTTTAGGTATAGC
>NZ_JANJZL010000011.1:0-99084 GCF_024623155.1 Anaerosalibacter massiliensis | reverse complement strand
TCTTCCCTATAAGGTTCATACTCTGTTGCTTCAATTTACATTCTACTTTAGTTCTATTAAAGCTTATTGCCCATCAATCTATTTAAGTCTAAATACCCATTTACATTCTACTTTAGTTCTATTAAAGTATATCTTCCCTATAAGGTTCATACTCTGTTGCTTCAATTTACATTCTACTTTAGTTCTATTAAAGCTTATTGCCCATCAATCTATTTAAGTCTAAATACCCATTTACATTCTACTTTAGTTCTATTAAAGCTTAGCTACCTTCTAAATAAAGAGGAGGAAAAACAAAATTTACATTCTACTTTAGTTCTATTAAAGGAAGAAGCATACAACGAAAATGTATTAGAAAAACATATTTACATTCTACTTTAGTTCTATTAAAGACCAACTAATTCTAATACACCATCATTAATTGTTCCGATTTACATTCTACTTTAGTTCTATTAAAGTCGTGATTTTCAGCTTTATATGTTAACTTATTGCCAAATTTACATTCTACTTTAGTTCTATTAAAGCTATTTTTGACATATCAGGCATAGCCATTTCAAAACCATTTACATTCTACTTTAGTTCTATTAAAGTCGTTATCCTTCGGCTCCACTGCCTCCTCCACTACTATTTACATTCTACTTTAGTTCTATTAAAGGAGGAATATAGAGATTGTAAGAAAGTAGGCAAAAACATTTACATTCTACTTTAGTTCTATTAAAGCTTGATTCATCAATGCTATAGAAGTCAATTCAAAAGCATTTACATTCTACTTTAGTTCTATTAAAGGGAAAAAACTGGACAGGTTCTAATTATTGGAGAGGTATTTACATTCTACTTTAGTTCTATTAAAGTCATCTACCATACCATCACTAGTTGTTATACTATCTAATTTACATTCTACTTTAGTTCTATTAAAGCCCTTGCTGTTGCAACTGTATATATCTTTTAAAAGCATTTACATTCTACTTTAGTTCTATTAAAGACAGCCTTTAGGAGATAAAAATTATAGCGGTAAATTATTTACATTCTACTTTAGTTCTATTAAAGGTCTTTCAGAATTTCTAACGTATTAGCTTCTATTATGATTTACATTCTACTTTAGTTCTATTAAAGCAAGATCAACAACAAATATTCACTTGCTTTAGATGAGATTTACATTCTACTTTAGTTCTATTAAAGGTTAGTTACATTCATTTTATTTCTTGCCTTTCTTTATATTTACATTCTACTTTAGTTCTATTAAAGGTATGTTACCCTATATGCACCAAACATATAATGTGTATTTACATTCTACTTTAGTTCTATTAAAGAAATAAAGCCTTCCAAGTTTCTTTACCCACAATGCCATATTTACATTCTACTTTAGTTCTATTAAAGCCTTATCATCTACTACAATTTTTACCCCTTCTAAAATATTTACATTCTACTTTAGTTCTATTAAAGATTATTATTATCTAATGCAGTTATATCTACATCTAATTTACATTCTACTTTAGTTCTATTAAAGAACTAAAAGAATATGGGAAGTTCAAGCAGGGGAAAAGTATTTACATTCTACTTTAGTTCTATTAAAGGCTTACTGGCCGGGAATATCACAGCTGAAAACATTGCATTTACATTCTACTTTAGTTCTATTAAAGTTGTAGTTTGTTGCCAGATAGTTTTAGCCTTCCATCATTTACATTCTACTTTAGTTCTATTAAAGTAGATGAAGAAAGAAAAATTATGACAGTCAATAAACAAATTTACATTCTACTTTAGTTCTATTAAAGCTGTAGCGTTATCAAGTTTTTGTATGCCTGTATAATATTTACATTCTACTTTAGTTCTATTAAAGTTGCACAATCCCTGTCAATTAGCATACAAGCCAATAATTTACATTCTACTTTAGTTCTATTAAAGTTTTACCATCTATGTTTAAATTTCTTATATTTGGTATAATTTACATTCTACTTTAGTTCTATTAAAGTCTATTATCTTCATATTAAACCCTCCTGTTTTATAGAATTTACATTCTACTTTAGTTCTATTAAAGGATTGATTGTTTTTATTTTCTAATACTCTTAGAGCCTCATTTACATTCTACTTTAGTTCTATTAAAGTTGTATAGGTTTTAATAAAATACTCACATATAGCCACATTTACATTCTACTTTAGTTCTATTAAAGCCTGCTGCATTCGTTTAATCCAGCCATCAATAAAAATTTACATTCTACTTTAGTTCTATTAAAGTACAAGAGAAATTATTTTAAAGCCTCTTAAATATGTATTTACATTCTACTTTAGTTCTATTAAAGTCTCAACATTGTGCAATATAGGAGATAACGAATCAAGATTTACATTCTACTTTAGTTCTATTAAAGGTTTTATTTAGTAAAGAGTAACAAAGGAATAAAAGAAATTTACATTCTACTTTAGTTCTATTAAAGCTTTCTACTCTCCTGGGCTTCCTTATCACTTAAATGGATTTACATTCTACTTTAGTTCTATTAAAGCCTTTTTTATATTGTGATAACTCATCAATTACTTCCATTTACATTCTACTTTAGTTCTATTAAAGCTAAATATGTTCCTAGTAAATGAGTCCATTTTCCTTATTTACATTCTACTTTAGTTCTATTAAAGGTGCTATAGCTTGTTATATATAGTCTTATAAATGAATTTACATTCTACTTTAGTTCTATTAAAGAGAGGCAAGAGAAGAGGTAATTGAAAGAACTGAGGTATATTTACATTCTACTTTAGTTCTATTAAAGCAACCACAGGCTCTATTTAATTTGAAAGCTGTATTAAATTTACATTCTACTTTAGTTCTATTAAAGCCTAAATATGTTCCTAGTAAATGAGTCCATTTTCCTATTTACATTCTACTTTAGTTCTATTAAAGTGTCCATCCTCTTCTTTAAAGTTTTAGACTTCATATATTTACATTCTACTTTAGTTCTATTAAAGCATTTTGAACCATAATTACTGGACCTGGGTCTAGTACATTTACATTCTACTTTAGTTCTATTAAAGCTCTATTGGATAATTTCTTGCATTGTTTAAACTTAACACATTTACATTCTACTTTAGTTCTATTAAAGCATAACTACCTCTATATTTATTTATCATGCACCAGTATTTACATTCTACTTTAGTTCTATTAAAGTATTTAACCCATTAAATAGGGATTCATCTCTAATTTGATTTACATTCTACTTTAGTTCTATTAAAGCAGTGCTGCATATTACTACAGTCTATAATAGAGGGGATTTACATTCTACTTTAGTTCTATTAAAGCAGGCTCTCCTGCTAAAGTAACATCTACATCATAGTAATTTACATTCTACTTTAGTTCTATTAAAGCGAGGTTTATTTTTGTATTTGTGATTTATTGTTCCATTTACATTCTACTTTAGTTCTATTAAAGATATTTGACTATGATGATGAGGATATTGAAGAGGCTCATTTACATTCTACTTTAGTTCTATTAAAGCTTTTCCCAATAGCAACATCTACTACCATAGGAAATTTACATTCTACTTTAGTTCTATTAAAGCAACTGCAGGGTGTTTATCTCTTAATTGCATTAATGATTTACATTCTACTTTAGTTCTATTAAAGGTTTTATTTGCGGTTTTATAAGCATTTAATCTTGCTTATTTACATTCTACTTTAGTTCTATTAAAGTTATATTATATTATATTATATTACATCTATATGTAAATAACATTTACATTCTACTTTAGTTCTATTAAAGAAAACAAATTGACAATGAAATAAAATTAACTGAAATAATTTACATTCTACTTTAGTTCTATTAAAGCACTCCTTATATGTTTTTTATACCTATTTACTATATCATTTACATTCTACTTTAGTTCTATTAAAGAGGAATAGGCACTCTATAAGGTAGACTACAATACCATTTACATTCTACTTTAGTTCTATTAAAGGCCATACACTTATAGAACTCTGCTTGAGTAAGTTTGATTTACATTCTACTTTAGTTCTATTAAAGAAGAGCTAGGATTTTCAAATACTTACTCTCTTATTCATTTACATTCTACTTTAGTTCTATTAAAGGATGCTATAGCCCCTCTAATGGATAGAGCATCTCAATTTACATTCTACTTTAGTTCTATTAAAGGCCAGAAGGGATGGTTAAAATGACCATACCTACAAAATTTACATTCTACTTTAGTTCTATTAAAGCTGATTTTGCACTTAGAGTTAAGGGGGATTCTATGTATTTACATTCTACTTTAGTTCTATTAAAGTTTAATGCATTAATTAAACTTGAGAATAAATATGAAGAATTTACATTCTACTTTAGTTCTATTAAAGTACTACAGAGAATTGAATTTGCCTGTGGATTAGCCTAATTTACATTCTACTTTAGTTCTATTAAAGACATTGCTTGTATATAAATAAGCCTCATATATATTAATTTACATTCTACTTTAGTTCTATTAAAGCCGTTTAACCCTAAGTACTTTATCTCGTAGGGAATGAATTTACATTCTACTTTAGTTCTATTAAAGTGGAAGTGGAGACCAGGGACTAAAGGTCTTCAAGAAGATTTACATTCTACTTTAGTTCTATTAAAGTTTTGAAGATAGGTATATTCGCAAAGGGGGTTATAATTTACATTCTACTTTAGTTCTATTAAAGCGTTTAACCCTAAGTACTTTATCTCGTAGGGAATGAATTTACATTCTACTTTAGTTCTATTAAAGGAGTATTGCTCACCCCCTATCTCTACGATAGGTGTTATTTACATTCTACTTTAGTTCTATTAAAGCCGTTTAACCCTAAGTACTTTATCTCGTAGGGAATGAATTTACATTCTACTTTAGTTCTATTAAAGTAACATACATAGGTCAATATGTTTAAAATTAGCATTATTTACATTCTACTTTAGTTCTATTAAAGCAGGTGCCAGAGTCTTGATGAACTCATCAGTAAGTTGATTTACATTCTACTTTAGTTCTATTAAAGCAGCCATCATCTCTCCTCCTTTATAAGTACATTATATATTTACATTCTACTTTAGTTCTATTAAAGCTGCTTTCGCTTTCTTTCTTTGTTCAGTTCTTTCTGATTTACATTCTACTTTAGTTCTATTAAAGTAAAAGGGAGTGAGCCACTAAAAGTCTCTAGTTTTAATTTACATTCTACTTTAGTTCTATTAAAGAATACTCAGGCTATGCTGCTATCTCTGATAGAGTGTTATTTACATTCTACTTTAGTTCTATTAAAGCAGCCATCATCTCTCCTCCTTTATAAGTACATTATATATTTACATTCTACTTTAGTTCTATTAAAGCAACCACAGGCTCTATTTAATCTGAAAGCTGTATTAAATTTACATTCTACTTTAGTTCTATTAAAGATATAAGAAAGTGGATGAAAGAGGAGGACTGGGATGAATTTACATTCTACTTTAGTTCTATTAAAGACTTGAGTTTTTAATGAGGTGCCCTAATAATAAAACATTTACATTCTACTTTAGTTCTATTAAAGCTTTTTCTACTTTTTGCTTAATTTCTCTATCTGACAAATTTACATTCTACTTTAGTTCTATTAAAGGGTATAAATGCCTCTGTAAATAAATTCAACGTTAATGTATTTACATTCTACTTTAGTTCTATTAAAGCTATCTTTTATTTCATTAAAATCTTTGGTGTATTTCAATTTACATTCTACTTTAGTTCTATTAAAGGTGTTGCATAAGATGCAATAAGGAGTGTGAAGACAGAATTTACATTCTACTTTAGTTCTATTAAAGAAAGACTACCAAATGAAGATGAATCTGAAATCTCAGTATTTACATTCTACTTTAGTTCTATTAAAGTATTAATGCAGATATAACAAACTTAAAAGTAAGCGTATTTACATTCTACTTTAGTTCTATTAAAGCAGCATACTGATGAAATATCAAAGAGAGTCACAATAGAATTTACATTCTACTTTAGTTCTATTAAAGTTTTTATAAATAACTTCAAAAGCACCATCAATATTGAATTTACATTCTACTTTAGTTCTATTAAAGAATGTTACAGGGGCTGAGGTGATCACGGTATTTATAATTTACATTCTACTTTAGTTCTATTAAAGACGGGCTAGACAAGAAAGTAGCATACATGAGAGATGATTTACATTCTACTTTAGTTCTATTAAAGTTTTAACTCCATTAAAAACTAACAAAGACTTTATTGATTTACATTCTACTTTAGTTCTATTAAAGTATGGATGTAATGGCAAATCCAAACACTTTTGAGGGGATTTACATTCTACTTTAGTTCTATTAAAGAATAGCCTTTGCTGATATAACAGACTTTGTAAAATTATTTACATTCTACTTTAGTTCTATTAAAGCCATGTCCCTGTAAACTGTATAGCTTCTATTGCAATATTTACATTCTACTTTAGTTCTATTAAAGCCTTGACTCATACGGAGTACAAAGTCAATCAATTGCATTTACATTCTACTTTAGTTCTATTAAAGTTGGCAGACTTGAGACTGCATAAAAAAGTTGAGGGAATTTACATTCTACTTTAGTTCTATTAAAGAACTAATAAAAGTTTTAGGTCTTTCTATTTTGCTATCATTTACATTCTACTTTAGTTCTATTAAAGTCTAGTAGATGATTCCATGCCTACAAACTTTATAGAATTTACATTCTACTTTAGTTCTATTAAAGTTTCCCATTTCCTTAGCACTACTGGTGCTAGTCAGTATTTACATTCTACTTTAGTTCTATTAAAGATATTATTAGCTGATGAACGTATTATATTGTATTGAATTTACATTCTACTTTAGTTCTATTAAAGATGCTGGAACTGTTACTGTAGAAGATTTGATTGAATTTACATTCTACTTTAGTTCTATTAAAGGAAAAGGCTTTGACCAATGTTATGTATTCAGAATTAATTTACATTCTACTTTAGTTCTATTAAAGTCATATGAGACCTTTGTAGAAAAATTATGCAAGAAAAATTTACATTCTACTTTAGTTCTATTAAAGGAAAGAGTATTTAGGATACGTAGATGGAGCTATAAAAATTTACATTCTACTTTAGTTCTATTAAAGCTGCATCTTGGACACCTTGGACATTCTTCTATTCTACATTTACATTCTACTTTAGTTCTATTAAAGCTATTATTAGCTCAGCCATTCCTTGCCTTTCTGTTTCATTTACATTCTACTTTAGTTCTATTAAAGAAAGAAAAGAAAAAGAAAGAAAAAGCTAGAGAGGAAATTTACATTCTACTTTAGTTCTATTAAAGTCTAATCTAAACCTAAGACTAGGCAATCCTTTGACATAATTTACATTCTACTTTAGTTCTATTAAAGACTACTACAATGCAGAGTTTGAGCTTGTTCTTTATTATTTACATTCTACTTTAGTTCTATTAAAGGAAATAGAAAGAAAAGTGATAGAAATGTACTACATAGATTTACATTCTACTTTAGTTCTATTAAAGAGTGAAATTAAAGCTTTAGATGATGCAATAAAATTTAATTTACATTCTACTTTAGTTCTATTAAAGGTATTAAACCTTGTAATATTATCCTCCATCTTTTTAATTTACATTCTACTTTAGTTCTATTAAAGGATATTCCCATAGCAAGTTAAGAATTTCTTCTCCTATATTTACATTCTACTTTAGTTCTATTAAAGCTTTTATGTAGAAATATTTTAAAAACTCTTTTATTTTATTTACATTCTACTTTAGTTCTATTAAAGTATAGAGATGATTGATGATGACTTAGTAAAATCAGAATTTACATTCTACTTTAGTTCTATTAAAGATATAGCAACTTTGTAGAAGCGGATGAGAGTAAATAAATTTACATTCTACTTTAGTTCTATTAAAGGAGAGGCACACCCCCCAAGGAGGGATATACCTAAAAAATTTACATTCTACTTTAGTTCTATTAAAGGAGAATCATCTAATTTATGAAAGGTTCCCCATATTGGATTTACATTCTACTTTAGTTCTATTAAAGTTTTTGAAAGCTTGTCATATTTATCCCTCCTTAAAAATTTACATTCTACTTTAGTTCTATTAAAGGAGAAAGCTATAGGTGAAATAGTGTTTATGGAAAGGATTTACATTCTACTTTAGTTCTATTAAAGGATTTATTAACTTAGAAATGATCCAGATGAGTGAAGAATTTACATTCTACTTTAGTTCTATTAAAGTTTTAGATATTGATGTTTTAATGTATATAAAGTCGCTATTTACATTCTACTTTAGTTCTATTAAAGCTTTTTGAAAGCTTGTCATATTTATCCCTCCTTAAAAATTTACATTCTACTTTAGTTCTATTAAAGCTTTTTTCTTGTCTCAAGACTTCTTTTAGCACCTATGATTTACATTCTACTTTAGTTCTATTAAAGCCAAGGTGTCCAAGATGCAGTGGAAAAAATAAAATATTTACATTCTACTTTAGTTCTATTAAAGCCAATTTGTTATTTTTAAAAACCCTTCTTCACTCATCATTTACATTCTACTTTAGTTCTATTAAAGCGACGTAAATCTAGCAAAAGAACTATACAAATATTTAATTTACATTCTACTTTAGTTCTATTAAAGATATTTTTTTATAATGCTTTACTTCTCGACATTTACAATTTACATTCTACTTTAGTTCTATTAAAGGCGTGTTTATGAAGGTGTTAGTTTTACTGATCTTGACTTTATATTTCTGTCCATCTAAAAATTTCTATTAATTTATTAAGTAAAATTCCATAAAAACTATCTGCACTTTCTATCTAAAGATTGATTTTATGGTATTTGTCTATCTCCATAGTTTTTTGCATTACTATAGGTCGACAATAATAAATATTAAAAAAAATTAGATGTTTTATCATCTTCTATTCCTAAAAACTCTTTCTCTAGCCATCTCTCATTTCTATTCTTAAATATAATAAGTGAATCTTTATCCTTTCTAATATAGCTATCTAACTCTGACTTCAATTTCATCAAATCTAGTTCTGTTAAGTTTCCTTCAAATACAGACTTTTGTATATGAGTTAAATATTTTTTGCATATTTTAAAAGTATTCCTTGAAACTTTGGACCCTTTTTCATCTGTTAATATATCATACATCAATATTATATACATAAATATAATCACCACCAAATTTTAAATCCTTCATATTCTTTTTCTCCAATTATATCTTTTATTAACTTGTAACATTCCAACCTAATAAGGTATCTATAAGATACATCTCTTTTTAATTCCTTGTGGTAAATAGTTTGAGCAAGTCTTCTATCATACTCCATTAATATTTTCTTTTTTCCAGATTCTTTTATATATAAGAAATTGGATTCTTTTTCAAAATCATCTTCCGTGATCTGATTTTTATTTAACATAGAGAATATCATTCGTTCTCCAATCAAAGGTTTGAATATCTCTGCTACATCTAAACACAAGGAAAATCTTTTAGTCCCAGGTTCATGTAAATAACTTATTGTAGGATTTAATTGAGTTTTATATATTTCACTTAATACAGTTGTATATATCAAGCTATTAACAAATGAAATTAGTGAATTAATCATATTGTCTGGTGGTCTTTTAACTCTTTTTTCAAATTTTATATCTTGTTTAATTATATCATTCCAAGTAGAATAATATACTTTTCTAATATTGCCTTCTATTCCCATAATTTCATTTATGCTATTACCATAATCTAATCTATTGCTAAGACTTTGAACTTCTTTCATAGGCTCATCTAATTTTATACCTCTGCCATTATAATATCTTAAATTTCTATATATATTGGAAGAAGAAGTTTTCAATATTTCTTTTGCTAATTTTAATCTTTTTTCTATATTATCATAACATTTTACCTGTTGAACTAGCAAGTATCCACTAATATTAGATTCTCGTGGATAAAAGCTTCCACTATAAAATCCATAATAATTAAATATATGCATTGTTATGCCTTTTTGAGATAAAAAGTTGAGCAATTTAGTATTCATGCTAACTTCACCAAAAAGATATATTTCATCAGCTACTTCTGATTTAAGATTTTTAGATTCTCCTTCTAAAGTTGTAATAATAACATTATTATCCTTTCTTCTCAAATCTCCATCTTTAAAAATATAAAATGTTTCTCCCATTTCCTCGCTCCTTTAAATATAGCAAAGTTCATAATAAGCACATTTCTTACAAACATTTTTATCTAAAGTATCTAAAGGTAAATTTGATGATATGATTCTTTTTATATCTTCTATAATATTTTTTAATTTTTCCTCATCTTCTTCATTTAAAAATATTTCCTCTCTCTTTCTTAAAAGGGGATAGTCAAGTATCCCCTTTTCAATTTCTACTCCTTTATTTTTAAGAACCCATATATAATATTTAAGCTGCCATTTTGATGCTTCATCCATTTTTCTGGACTTTTTAACTTCATGTATAACTTTCCAATCTTTCAAAAAATCGATATTTATACTTTCATCTATTAGTATATGCTTTTTTTCTCTACCATAAGATGTTTCATCTACTAATTTTCCAATGCCTACCAATTCACTATTAAACTCCATATTTAAATTATTTGAAAAATACCATAGTTTTCTTTTACATACAAAATAATAATATATCATCACACCTGTTATCTTTTTCATGGTATCACCTACTTTAAATAAGATAATCTTAGAAAGATCTGCTTTCAGGAGAAGTTTGTCCTTTTTTATTCTTGATAACTTGGATACCTAATTCTTTTGAATAATTACAATTTAATATTGGTATTACCTCATTTCTATTTAATTTCATATATTCAATAATATTTCCTTCTGTTAAATAGTACTGAATACTTACAGTAAAATCTCTTAATCTGTTTCTAGCAATAATCTTATTATGCTTTATTTGTTGTCTTTCAGATGATAATATCTTTTTATCATATCTTTGTGATATTATATCTACATACTCTCTTATTTCTTCATAATTATCATCATATACTTGTTTTGGAATAACTGTTATTGTATTAATATTTCTAAATTTGCTTTTAATTTCTGCTTTAGACTTTTCAAAATCTTCTATTCTTTTTACATATTCAATATTGCTTTCAATAAGTTTATAATAATCTGTATCTTTTAAATTATCAGTAGTATATAAAGAATTTATTAAATCTACTTTATTTTTTTCTGTTAATATTCCATCTACATTTTTTAAATACTCTTTTGACAAATTAAATATTTCCCTATCAACTACATAACCTACACCACTGCATTTCTTATTTCCACCATTAAACACATAGCAATTATATTCATCCTTAGTGAATTCTCTTTTCCTATAACATCTACCCATTCTTTGAAAAAGACCATTTATATCAGATAATTCTGTAATAAGTATATCAAAATCAATATCTAAAGATGCTTCTACTACTTGTGTAGTAACCCATATTCCAGATTCTATAGAATCCTTTTTACCTATTTCTAATATCGCATCTTCCTTTTCTTTTCTATCCTTTTTAATAAATCCACTATGAAATAAATTTAAATTCTTTACTTGCTTTTTCTTCAGCTGCTCGTATATTTCTTGGGCTTTTCTTACGGTATTGCAGATTACCAAAACTTTATTATTTTCATATAACTTAAGAATAGGGTCAATATTCATTTCACTTTCTATTATTTTTACATTATGTCTATTAAAAGTATTATCTATAAATGGTTTTTCGGGCATAGTAAACTCTATATTTTCCCTATTTAAAAAATCTAATACTATATTTGGTAAGGTTGCAGTTAAAATAGTAAACTTTCCTCCTACTTTAGTTATGTATGATAAACCTATAATCAAATAAGCTAATAAATCTGGTGAATACATTTGTATTTCATCTATTACCACTTTTGAATAAGATAATGTAGCTAATTTAGACTCAAAACCTCTGTATCTATAAACAAAATCAAATATTTGATCTAACGTACATATTGTAAGAGGTAGAGATAATTGCTTTGTTTTATTGTAATATTCATCTATATCCAAATCTTCCGTTTCTATATTTAAATATTCACTATATGTATCCGAATGTAATAATCCCACTCTATCTTTAAAATCACATTTCAGAATTTTATGAGACACTCTTTTATATATTGAATTTATAGCAGTTTTTAATGGAAGAGTAAAGAATCCTTTATTATCTCCAATCCATAATAGTCCTGCTTCTGTTTTTCCCATTCCAGTTTGAGCTACTACAATAACATTTTCATTTTGATGGTCTATCATATAATTCTGAAGTTCATTCCAATCTGAGTCTGGATTTTCCTTCCTCCAATCTTCCATCATATTATTCATACTATACATTAGAAAATTATTTTCTTTTTCAACTTCTATATACCCACTGGCAGCATAATCAATTCTATTTAAAAATCCTTTTATCATAACATATTTAAAGAATAACTTTTCATCTTCCTTTTCGTAAATTCTATCATTACAAAAATATTTTGCACTTATTTTCTTTACTTTTATGTCTTGAACTTTATTATAGCTAAAGTTATTAATCTCATTTTTCAATAGTTCTATCTCATTATTTATTAATTCATTATCGTAATTAAAATCTCTATCATGATGATAAGCTATAGAATGAGCCAATAATTTTATTTGTTCATTTGTATATCCATTCATTTTTAGTTCTCTTGTATTAAGAAAAGCTAGACTTAATATTCCATGAGGAACTTCATCTTTATATCTTTTCCCATACTCAATTTTTTGTTGAAACTTTAAATTCATCTTCCCAAAATCATGATATAAGCAAGCAAGATATAATATGTTCCAATCTATTTTTAAGTCAGAATATATTCTTTTGAATATTTCATAGTTTTTCAATAAATTATCTGTATGTTCATATATTGTTTCTTGAGGATTAGACTTTGCTAAATATTTATTCAATATAATCCCTCCATAAAGTAAAACTTAATTCAGGGGAACTTTCTTCCCCTGAGTATTATATATACTAATCATAAACTAATAACTATTTATTTTTTATACAATAAAATCAAATAGCAAAAACAACAATATCATCTTCATCTATTAAAATCAGCTCATCTTCAACGGCAATAATACCCGATGTATAGATAACATCTACTTTATTCCATTTTCTAAATATTTTAGGGTTTCTCTTTGTTCCATAATCTACCAATTTATACTCTTTGGTTAGCTTATATCTTGTCCCTCTATTTCTTATACCATTTCCCGCCCCTAGCAATTTTATAGATTCATCTTTTATCATATGTACTGGTATATATGCAGTCTGATCTTGTTTTAATTCAATGTCATCATTTAACATTTCCTCTCTAATATCTACAACTTTAACCTCTTTAATAATTAGCAAATCTTCTCTTCTTCCTAATGAAGGATATTCAACTGGATATAAAAACGCCTTTTCTATTTCTTGAACCAAAGATTGATCTTTAGGAATAATGTGAATTAATAGCTCTACATCTACTAACAATTCTGTGGTTGCAACTCCCCTACTAACACCAAAATCTTCTACCTTTAATTGATGTCTACTTTTATCATATTTCATTCCATTTTTAAATTCATATCTAGTAAATAAATCATTAACCTTAGAATAATATTTTCCTTGTATGCCTATTTCCATCTCCTTATATTCCTTATACTGACATAAATTATGGACCATTCCTATTATAGTAGATGGTGGAGGTAATGGATAAGTTTCCTTTAACTGAAAGCTAGTTGTTTTTTTATAATTAACTAAATTTTGATATAATCTTAATCTAATTCCCTTCATAATATTCCTTTACCTTCCCTTTTATAATGCTAAAAAACTCTAGCATAGGTACTGCTCCCAATTTTTCTTTTATTTCATTGTCATTATCAAACTTTCCTTCTATCAATCCACAATAAGTATCTTTCTTGATACTATCGAAAAGAATCCCTTCAATTTGATTAACAATTACTCTATTATCTTTAACATCTAATACATTTTGAAAAACAGGATTTTTAATATCATATACTCCACCTATTGCAAACAATGGCTTTAAATCTTCCCTTCTTCCCCTAATATCCCTATATAACATAGCAATTGTTTCTAATAATTTATTTACCCTCTGTGCTTTTTCTTCGTTAGATATTTCAATATTATATTCTTTATCTATACCTATTTGATCTAAATCAGTAGTTATAGTATATCTATAATAAGATTTGTGAATTTCTGATTGAGCTATGTTCATGTTTTCATTTAACCTATCAGCCAGTCCTTTATTAGTTAAAAAATCTAAATCTCCTTTGTATGTTTCTAAAGATATAGCATTAGATAGTCTCACTTTCGCAGAACGTTTTTTGCCGCCTGTTTTCTTTTCAGTTTTTAAATATCCGAAAAAATCTATTTCAGGATATTTATCAATAGTAGCATCTGGATGAAATTGAATTACTTTTTTATCTCCACTTCCTTCAGATTTAACTGGAGCTAATTCTTCCCCAAGTTGTTCTATAATATTATATCTAATAGCTTGTCTAGAAATATAAGTATATTGGTCACCTTTGTTTCTAACCATTTTTTTAAGAGAAGCTACATTTCCTACTGACTCACCATAGTTTGCACTTTCCGCTTCAAAAATAATTGATATAGATAATCCCTTAGGTAACATCTTGTTTTCCATTATTTATCCCCTCCAACTTTATTAGTCTCTTCTTTGCCTTCTATCAATCCAGTCACAAAAGCGTATCCAATATTTTTAAATGCTAGATCATCTTTCAATCCTTCTAAAAATATTGAAGGAACAGATTTTTGAGCATATAGATAACAATTTAATACAGTATCCATAAACATATCCTTGTTATTTACTTTTAATGAATTTAAAAGTCTATAGGCAATACCATTTAACTTATCTTCAGCCTTTTTCCCTCTATATGCTTTTTTTAAATCCTCGCCGAATTCATTTGATTGTTTAATAATATATTTATCCAAATTCTCCATATAACCTATCCCCTCCAAAAATCTAAAGTTTATATTTAACATTCTAACTATTTGCATAGTTGAAAAATGACAATTTTTAAGGCTAGATAACCTATATACTAATAATTTATGAATTAATATAAATAGATTTTGATTATTTAACAAACTATCTATAACCAAATCATAAATATTAAAATAAGTATTTCCCTCTTTAAAACCACATTTAATAAGCTTATTTAAATCGTGCCTAGAGTCATAAATAACTCTAAGTATTTTTCTAGATAATAAATTAAATTTATATTTTTCATCTTCAAATCTAATAACTTGAATATCAGATAATTCATATTTTACTTTATCACTAAATTGCTCTTGAATGGAATTAACTAACGCTCTGTAAGTAAGTGAAGTTTTCATTTCATGTTCTTTTAAAATCTCATTCTTTACCTTATAGTTAATATCAATTGCATTTTCCATACTAGAGTTATCATTAATATATAAACCTTTATTATATACATATGTTATCCCTGCTGGAGTACATGAGTAAACTAATTTACATATTGGACAAATTGCTACATCATTATTAAATTCCCATACATGTGAAGACTTTTTATTAACATCAAATCCTGTTTGATTTAAAAAGCTCAAAGTATTTTTTAAATTATTCATATTTCTATCACAAACAAAACAATTATATCTAAATTTGGTTTTATCTAAAGATAAATATTCTTCAACAGGGTTGATAAAATCATTCTTATAATCAATATACATATTTTTTTCTTTAGTTCGAGGATTTAAGAAGCAAACTCCATCCCAAGCATTTCTAATAATAGTATAAATCACATTTTTACCAGCTATATATTTTTTCCCTTGTTCAGAATTACAATAGTCAATTATGATTTTTATTACATTAAAAACATCCTTTACCTCAGAAATCTTATCTTTTATTTTTTCATTCTTTTTCAATCTAATTCTAGATAACTTTTTTTCTAATAATAAGATATCAGTATCACTTTCTATTAACTTATAAGCAGCTTTATAACTATCACTTTTTAAATATTTTTTTAATACATCAGATATATAAATATTTAAATTGTCTAAACTATCTTCATTAAAATTCTTAAAATCACTTTCTTCATAAGAATCTATTAAATTTTTATAAGAGACAATTTTATACCAAGATAAATTTTCTTCATATTTACTAATAAAATAATTAAAATATTTTTCTTCAAATTTTTCTAGAATTTCGGAGTCAAATTCAAGATAATTTTCATCAAAATTAACTGTATCTCCATTTTTTTCAAGAATATTATATAACCCTACTAATCCTGAATTATATAACCAATCTCCCATCTCTAATCTTATCTTTTCTCCCAAATTCTCACCTCCTATACTAAATCTACCATTCCAAAGCCTGTACTTTTTTGACTTCCTATTCCTGCTTTATAAAGATAGTCTAATATATAAGGCTTTGCTTTGATTTTTAGCCTACAAATATTAGATAACACTTCAATACCATAATTTTTCACTTTTACTTCTTTATTACCTAGGACTTCAAATTCTATTTCTTCTATATCTAATATTCTGTCTTCTCCAAATTCAGATTTTAATTGATATTTTAAATTATTGATAAATACTTCTTGTCCCTTTAAATCTTTTAGTGAATGATACCAAGTTTTTTTATTATCTCCACAATGTTCCCTAACAGATATGGGACTAAGGGTTTTATAAATTACTTCATTTTCTGTTATAGTCTTTTCTTTATTTAAATTTATTTTATTTACTTTTATGGTATTGTTTTTTATTGGGTACTCTAGTCCTTTATTCTTCAAGAAGGAATTATAGAACATTATTCCATCCTTCATATCATAAGTAGAAAAATTTAAAATTATTTTTTTTTCTGGAATAACTATCTCTTCTCTTAAAAATTTACAATTTCCCATATATAATGCAAAAGTGAAAGTTTTCTTTTTGTTTGGTATTTGTTTATACAGCTCTATAAAATAATCTTTATCATATGAATTAAAATTATGCTTCATCAATGATAGAATTATCCTATTTTTATCTTTAGGAATAATCTCATTTTCTAATAATAGTTCTACATTAAATCTCATATTTTCACCCCTTTCTATAACAATGTTACCATACAATCATGAAATATATAGTAACATTGTTATAATTTTTTACTTTTCAAACCTATATATATTTAAAGATAAAAATTTACATCGTATTCAATTTTATGTTTACATTAATATTTATTTCTATTTTAATAAAAAAGTTTTTTATTAAAATAAAAATAATCACCTCCTTTGCTAATTCGCATAATTATAATTTCTTTATTAAAATTTATTATATCCTATAAGTTTAATTTTATTCTCCCATTATAATTATGGTCTATACTAATTAAAAAAACGATATTTTTTGTAAATATTGTTTATTTTTCATTTTTTATGTTCATAATGTATTTATAGAAAATCTTTTTAATAGAACCAATTATAATGGAATGTAAAATTATATTTATGTTCTATTAAACTAAATTTTAATAGAACTATATTAGAATAAAAAATTAATACTAAACTTCTTTCGTATTTTTTACTCATATATTTTCCTTATTTTATTAACCTCCTCTAATATCTCATCTCTAAGTCTAATGGGTTCAATTACTTCTGCTAAACTTCCCATACTCATAACCCAGGATTTTATTTCTTTATATCCCTTTAGTTTTGCTTCAAAGTATATAGTTTCATTATCTATTTCTTCTATTTTTTGATTCGTGGAATATTGTCTTTCTCTTACTATCTGACTCATGGGGTAATGTATTTTTAATTTTAAAATAATAGGTTCATCATTAAAAATTCCAAAGGATTTATTTATAATTTCTTTTAAATTATATTCATTGTTGATTTTAAATTTATCTTTTAATATCTCATATTTATTAATTCTTAAAAACTTAAAAAACCTAATTTCCTTTCTCAACTCACAATATCCATAAAGATATAAAGAGCCTTCATAATCAAATACCCCATAAGGATGAACTATTCTAGTTGTAAATTTAGGTCCATTCCCATTATAATCTATAGAGCTATAATTAATTTCTACTTTATTTTTTCTTCCAATGGCTTTGTTAATATTAGTCCATATGTGCTTTTCTTTTTCTTTCATTTCTATAGGCTTTAATATATTTTTATTATAGTAAGAAATATCTTCAAAATCTTTTTTAGCATTAAGAATCTTACTAGATAATGTTTCAAACTCTGTTGCATATGTATAATTACCACTTTGTATTACTTCATTTGCCATTTTTAAAGCTTCCAATTCCTCTTCTGTAATACCAATACCTTTTAAATTTAAGGTATTCTGTAAATAATATCCCCCATTTCTACCTCTTTTTGATCCTATGTATATTCTTGCCTTTTCTAAATCATTTTTATATTCATTTACCATACGTGGACTTACTTCTAATATATCAGCTATTTCTTCAACTTTCATAATACTTCTCACTTGTAAAAGCATATACATTTGCAATGCATTAGAAACTTTTGACATTTAAATCCCCTTTCTTGCTTGATGTTATCTAATTCTACATTTTATATAGGAAATCCTTTATTATTTTTCAATATATCAACCTAGTTCCACACAAATAAAAAACCTTTCATGCCAAATGGCTGAAAGGCTAAGAATTCATAATATCTACTATTACTTTATCTGTATTTAACATTCCATCTCTACTTAAAATTCCTAAGTTTTTTATAGTTTCTTCTGCGGTATTACCTAAAATACCATTATTAGGCTTAGTCATTATATTATCTAATGCAAGATAAGAAGATAATATTGCTTCTCCTACTGATGTAGAAAGCTTTAGTGCACAAGTTTCCTTGGCTCCATCGCAAATCATTCCTGTAAGGTTGGCTAACATATTTTGTACTGAACCAGATATTTGTTTATCATTTCCACCTAGCATCCAAGTAATGGCTGCACTAGCTCCTACTCCAGCTGATATAGCACATCCACAAAAAGCAGATAGTTTACCAACATAAGCCTTTACAAATTTATTTATTATATGTCCGTAAAATATTCCTCTTAAAAGTCTTTCTCTGCTAATATTACTTTCTTCATATTCATAAACAGCTACAATAGGAAGAATAACTCCAAGACCTTGATTTCCACTACCTCCACTAGTCATAATGGGGCAATCACCACCGCCCATTCTAAAATCTGCTCCTGCTGCAGTCATTATTCTAGCCTTCATAAATGGATTGTCCCCTACTTTTCCATTCTTTTGCAGTCTTGATAATCCAAATCCTAAGCCTAGTCCCTTTCCATTTTCAATTCCCCTCTCAGCTGCATTTACATTCATCTTTATTCCATCTTCAATAAAATCTAGCCTTTCTATATCTACATTCTCACATACTTCTCTAAATTCTTTTAAAGTAAACTGTTTTAAAAAATCTGGTGAATTTTCTTCTCCATTTAATAAATCCTGGTAAACTAATTCCTTATTTACTATAATTTTTTCAATGTGATCATGACTATCTTTTAATATTACTTCTACATTATTATCTTCACTTTCCATATATACTTTAACATAAACATAGGGAGTATTATCTTCTTTTGATAATATGATTTTACCATCTTTTATCATATCCTTAGCAAGATTTATATAATCCGAGTTTACATTCTTAAGTACACAAAGTCCCTCGTCTACTTCTCCACAAATTGCTCCTAAAGCAGCAGCTAATTCTAACCCGCTTTCCTCTGTTTTCGGTATTTTAACAAATTTACCATTTTTAAATATATTTAAACTTACATTAACTACAATTTTATTTATCTCTCCATCTAAATACTTTTTAGCGACAGCTGATGCATAAGCTACTGCTACAGGTTCTGTACATCCTATAGCTGGTACAGTTTCTCTTTTTACCATTTTCAATATATTATCTTGGAATTTTCTCTTATTTATCATAATATCAGCTACCTTTCAAATATAGTTATTTAAACTATATTTGTTGCAACAACTATGCCATAATATTATTTATCTTTGATATACCTTAAATGCTAGCTTTCAGCCTTATATTATATATATAAACAAAAAATCATTCGCAAATCTGCAAATGATTTTAATTAAAAATAAGTATATTGTTATGCACCACTATTTTTCGCATTTTTGCAAATAATTTTGCATTATTGCAAATTATATTTAGATAATTTCCTATAGAGAGTAGCTAAATCTATATCCAATATATTAGAAATTTGTTTTTTTGCTTTGGTGCTAGTACCATATTTTCTCAACATGGAACCAATTATATCCTTTTCATAACTTTCTACTCTACTTTTAAGAGTTAAAGTTTTAGGGCTTACATCTTTTGCTTCTCTATTTAAAAGTTCCTTCATAACAATAGGAAGATCTTTAAAATTTATAATATCTTCATTTACTATATTTACTAAATATTCTACTACATTTTCAAGTTCCCTTATATTACCTGGCCAATTATATTCTACAAAAGCTCTATTTACTTCAGAAGAAAATCCCTTAATATCCTTTTCCAATCTAATACAGTATTTTCTAAGCATAAATTTACTTAAAATCAATATATCCTTTTTTCTATCTCTCAATGGAGGGATATGAATTGGTATTATATTCAATCTATAGTATAAATCTTCTCTGAATTTACCTTCCTCTACCATCTTCTCTAGATTTCTATTAGTGGCAGCTATCAATCTAAAATTAATAGAAATCATATCTTTTCCACCTATCCTCATAAAAGATTGTTCTTGTAATACTCTTAAAAGTTTCGGTTGAAGATGTATGGGTAAATCCCCTATTTCATCTAAAAAAAGAGTTCCTCCATTAGCCAATTCAAACTTTCCCATTTGTCCTTCTTTCCTTGCCCCTGTAAATGCTCCTCCTTCATACCCAAATAATTCAGATTCTAATAGATTATCTGGTATAGATGCACAATTTATAGGAATAATAGGTGCATGCTTTCTCAGACTAGCATAATGAATTGCTCTAGCAAATAATTCTTTTCCAGTACCGCTTTCTCCCCTTAAAAAGACTGTTGAATCGCTTTGTGCTACTTGATTGGCTATTTTTTTCACTTTAATAATTTCTTCACTATTCCCTATAATGTCCTCAAATTTTATATTATTTTGTACTCCTACTATTTTATAAGCATTTCGTACCATATCTGTAGTCTTGTTTATTTCTAATATATTGCTTACCTTTTTATTCTCTACAACTACAGGTATGCTTCTAATTATAAAACTTAATTTTTTATTAAATATTTTCAATTTCTTTTCCTGAGGATTATAGTTATTTAAATCTACATCTAACTCCGGTAAAACATCCTTCACATATTTATCTATAATATTTTCTTTGGAAATTCCAAAAAAACTTTCTATCTTTGAATTTATAAACTTAATTTTCCCCTTATTATCCACACCTATTATCCCATTTTCCAAGCCATCAATTATTTTTTCAGTTTCTTCACTTTTAATAGTAAGTTCTGCTATAGTCTCATAATAATTTAAATTTCCTATCAATAAGTCACTTAATTTACTTAAAAATACTAATAATAAATTATATTTTTCCATCATATTATTTTTTTGTTCTTCATTAAAAGCATTTAATCCTATTACACCTATACATTTTTCACCCTTTATTATTGGATAGCCAAGAGTTGCCAATTCCATACATTTATCCTTTCTTGAACAGACTTGACAAACTTTATTGTCTTTTGGAGCTTGTATAAATTCAGGCTTTTGATTTTTAAATATAAGTTCATAGGAACAATTAGTCGGTATTTTTTCCCCTATAAAAAGTTTGTACTTTCCAGTTGCAGCTACTCTATATAAATTTTCATCTATTATTGTTACATCTACATTTAATACAGCAGATATAGCCTCTGCTACTTCCTGAACAGAATTTTGAATTTTATAAAGAGACAAAAGTTGACTCCTCCTTCTTATTTATAAATGAACATTAATTATTCTTCACTTAAATCCACCCATTCTCCATCAGTCAATTCCTGTAATTCTTCCACTTTTATCTCCACTGATGAATTATTTGAACCAGCTGCTGGAAATACCTTAGCATATTTCTTCAGAGAATTGTCAAGATAAATAGGTATAGATTTCTTTAAACCAAATGGACATACTCCCCCTATAGGATGTCCTGTTATTTCCATTACTTCATCAACTCCTGCCATCTTAGCTTTTGATTTAAAATGATTTTTGAATTTTCTATTATTTAAACGTGTATCCCCTGCCATAACAATTAATACATAATCATCCTTTACCTTAAATAATAATGTTTTTGCAATTTCTCCATGACTTACTCCAAGAGACTTTGCAGCCTTAGGTACAGTACTTGTGTCCTCAAAAGTTAATATTTCAACATCCATTTCTTTTTCTTTGAAAAACTTTCTTACATCTTTCATTGACATTTTTATCCCAATCCTTTCATACCTTAGTATATCTATAATAGTATTATATCATCTTAATATTATAAAAGTTTAGAAAATACCACTAAAATTTTATTTACCGTGCTACAATAGGTATTTTACCTTCTATTTCAAACCCTTTTCCTTCTTCTGTTTTATAATCTACTATTCCACCTGTTTTAAATATCCGTTCTTCAATCCCCTTAAGACCATTGCCCCTTATTATCTTACTGCAACCTGATCCGTTATCTTTAAATACAATATCTATATTCCCTTCATTTATTTCAATATTAATGTAAATTTTATTAGCTTGTCCATGCTTAATACTATTCGTTAATCCTTCTCTAATTATAGAATATATAATATTTTTATAATCTAAGGAAAGTTCTTCTACTTCTTGAGCAAAGTTGAAAAAAAAATTTACATTTCCTGTACTATTTATATTTTGCATAAGTTTTTCTATGGAATCCTTCAACCCTAATAGTCTATTATCTTCCTTTAAAGAATAAACAGCTTTTCTTAAACCATTCATGCTTTCCTTTGTTAAATTTTGACATTTATTAATTATCTTTCTGGTTTTTTCAGGATCTTGTCTTATTATTTTTCCTGCTACATCCAAGTTCATATTTAATGCAGATAAATTATGCCCTAAATAATCATGAGTTTCTTGGGCTACTCTATTTCTTTCTTTTGTAATAGTTAATCTCTCTATTTGTTTTGATTGCTGTTCTAGATATTTATTTAATTTTTCTACCTTTGTTTTTTCTACATATAATGCCTTATAAGCATATAGTGCAAAGGAATATAGTGCTATAAATAATGAAATCATAATTAAATTTAATAAATTTTCCCTCCAAAAACTAGTATTGCAAAGTTCTTTAAAAAAAGATGCTTGCCTTAATATTATTACACCTAATATAAGTAATATATCTACTATAAAAAATGTTTTTCCTATTCTACCACCAATATATAAAATTATTTCATATAATACCATAAACATATAAATATCTATATTCCCTTCAACAAAATAAGCAATTATACTACTCATTATAGCCGAAATAAGTATAGATATATAACATCCATATTTATATGTATAGAACCCATATATTCTTAAATGATCATTTATTATAATTGCTATAAACATACCAACAAACAGTATAGAACTAATAATATTATTACTAGTTCTATTCAAAATATCTATAAAAATAAAAACATATATTGCTTTGCTAATATAATAATAAAATTTTAAATGTTTGTTCATTTTAATCCCTACTTTTTTTAATATTGACCCAATAACCCTTTCTTCTTCGCTATTTTAACACATTGATTGAAAACCAGTAACCCAATTGAAAAATAAAATATAGAATTTCCAATCATTATTCCATAATCAAATATAGAAAGATCAATAAAAGAATTTCCTTCTAGTACAATAAAAAAAATTTTTCCTGCAACATAATTAAATGGAATTAAACCTGATATAAATTTGCTTTCAGGAAATACAGTAACCAAGCCTATTAAAAAAAACTGTGCTAAATTTAATAAAGATTGAATCTTTTTAAATATTAGTGCCAATCCTCCACATATTAGACCTATACCTAATATGCTAAATATGCCTATAAATATAAGAATTACAATAGAAAGTATTTTCAGCTCTATCCACTTATTAGTTGTGTACATAATAATAAAAAGAAGAACTATAGATAATAATACATTTACTAATAAATTTGCCATACTTCTTACAACCAAGATTTGAGAAAGATTTATATTTGACATATTTAATTGTTCTAAAGTTCCTTTATTAGCATCATCTATTACATTATAGGCTATATCCACAAAAGACATTATCATGACTGTCCATAAGAAATATCCAACTATAAATCCTTCTAAACTATCTCCCATGTCTGCGGAAGATATTCCTAAAGAAGTTCCAAAACCTTGAATACCTAGAAACATAGCCATGAATAAAATATAAAATAGTAGAAGATCAGAAATTGTATTAAATTTATACCGTTTTAATTCCTTAAAATTTTTTTCTACAGATACTTCAAAAAGATAGTAGAACTTTTTCATTTAGTTTACCTCCTCATTAGTTATATTCAGATAGATTCTTTCAAAATTATTATCTTTTTGTTTTATCTCTTTAATTAAAATGTTTTTCTCTTTCAATTTATCTATAATGTCATATATTTCTTTAATATCAAAAATATCTACCTCTAGTTTTGTTTTATTATTAATAAAATAAAGATCATAATCAATACTTAATAAATACTCTTTATCTGATTTAGATAAACTTTCTGCTAAAATAATTTCATAAGTCATAGTTTCAAACATATCCATAAGTTTTGCTACGCTATCCTGTGCAATTACTTTTCCTTTATTTAATATAACCACATCATCACAGATATCCTGAACTAAATTCATATTATGAGTACTTAATAATATTGTCTTATTCATACTAGAGACAATATCTGCTAACATATCTTTTATATCTATAAAACTTTGCACATCTAAACCAAGAGTAGGCTCATCTAATAATATAATTTTTGTATCACATATTAAAGTCATAGCTATAGCCACTTTCTGCTGCATTCCTCTAGATAAATTATTAACCATTACATCTTTCTTATCTGTTAAGTTAAACTTGTCTAATAATATATCTATATTATTTTCTATCTTTCTTCCTCCTAGTCCCCTTATACCAGCAAAATAGCGTAAATTTTCTTTTGGTGTTAATCTCCAATAAAGATTTCGAGTGCCTTCAAATACTGCCGATATATGTTCTGCAGATTTCTTATTCTCCTTGCCAAATATTTTAATATTACCTTTATCAGGAATTATTAAATTACAAATGCTTTTAATAGTAGTAGTCTTACCAGAACCATTAGGACCAAGTATTCCACATATTTTTCCCTTTTCAATTTCAAAAGAAATATTATCTACTGCTTTAACTTTCCCATAGTATTTTGTTAAGTTTTTAACTTCTATAGCTTTCATCTCTAACCTCCTCTTTCCTCTTAGTTCTAATATATAATAATATTTATAAAATATCTTCTATAGAAAGTCATTATTTTGGTAATGTTTCATACATGACTTTAGTCATATATAAAAAGCTGTACCTTTACAGTACAATTTTTTTATATTTCCTTTATGTATATTGCTAGCTGAGTCCTATCTCTAAGCTCTAATTTATCAAGTATTCGAGTAATATGATTTTTTACTGTGCCCTCTGTTATGTATAATTCTTCACTTATTTCTTTATTCGTCTTACCTTTTTCTACAAGCATAGCAATTTCTCTTTCCCTTGGAGAAAGATCTTCCAACTTCTTTTTACTATTTAAGTTTTCACAATTATTTTTTTCGATAATGCCTACTACCTTATTTACCACTTCTGGCTGTAGAAGTACATTTCCCTTATGGATTGTTTTTATTCCACTTACTAGTTCTTCTGAACTTACACTTTTAAGGATATATCCATCTGCCCCATTTTTAAGACCTTGGAATATATATTCATCTTCATTAAATGTTGTCAAAATCATTATTTTTATATGTGGATATTTATCCTTAATAATTTTTGTCGCTTCTACTCCATCCATTATAGGCATTCTAATATCCATAAGAATTACATCTACATCTATAGTATCTAATTTTTCAATAGCTTCCAATCCATTAGAAACTTCCTCCACTACCTTAACATCATCATAAAGTCCTAACATCATGTTTAAACCTTCCCTTATAAGGGTCTGATCATCAACTATCATTACTCTTATCACTTTTTCACCTATTTCATAAAAATTTTACTTTCAATTTTATTTCCCAACAAATATTTTATAACTCCAGATATGAAAATTAATAAAATACCACCGATTATAAAAATTGTTTCTCCTCCTATATGTTCATAATAATAAGTACCTGCCAATGGCCCTAATACACCTCCAATTCCTCCTGCTAAACTATAAAGGCCATAACTTTCTCCTCTTTTCTTATCTCCTACATAATCTATAACTAACCCACTTGCTGCTGGATCTATTAGCATAAATATTAAAGATATTAAAGTATATAAAATAATAAATCCAGAATAATCTTTTATAAAGGGCATAAAAAATTGAAGTATTCCTAAAAGAAAAATACCTGTAATTACTATGTTATTCCTATTATATTTATCAGCTAATCTTCCAAATTTTTTTGGTAGAAATAATTGGAAAGCTTCTCCTGGTAAAAATATTAATCCTATTAAATATAAATTATCTGTTATATATTCTTTTAAATATATAATATATAGTGGAAATACAAGACTAAACACATAAAATGTAAATCCTGATATGAGTATAAACTTGGTAACTTTCCCCTTTTTTTTAGAATTTTCAATTTTATTGTCTTTTTTATAGTGTAAAGTTTCTTCAACTTTAAAAATACATGTATAAAGAGCTATTAAACTAAGTATAAAATATATTGTAAATATGACTTTAAAGGGCTCATCAAAAAAACTACTGAAAAATATTATAAATCCTATAGTACAACCTACAAAATCTCCTCTACCTATTATCTGACTAATTGCACCAAAATTTTCGCTTCTATTTCCGCTATGACTTATATCTGAAACCATTGCATCTACACTTATCCATAAAAAAGAAGCACCAATACTCTGAAATACTCTAGTATAAAATAAATATTTAAAGTCTCTACCTATTAAAAACAAAAAATTAACTAGACAATATAACGCTACTCCTATAAAAATTCCTATTTTTCTTCCTCTTCTATCTAATAAATTGCCTATCTTTGGTCTAATTATTATACTGATAAGAGAGAAAACTGAATAAAGGACTCCAACTTCCACAACACTAGCTCCTAACTCTAAAGCGTATATAGGAAGTATGAACCCTATAAAAGATAAAGAAAATGAAATATAATATAAACAACTCTTCAACCCATATAATCTATCCATTATTTCCTCCTAAAGAATTGATAATATAGATATATGTTCTTTAGGATTTAAATATATATTAAATATAGAAATAAATTTATATTATTTAAAAACTACTTCAAACTCTTCATATACTATATTCATATCTTCATTAAACTGTTTTCCCACTTCTTTTAATTCTTCCGTAAAAAATTTAATATGGACATTTCTCCAATATTCTAAAGATTTATCACCTTCACCTTCCATAATAGCAAACTCCTCGGTTACATATTTAAAAGGCAAAATTGTTACCTTTCTTGTCTTAATAATACATTGAGCTATTCCTTCCCAATTTGTGATGATACTATATTCTCCTGGCCTAGGTAGTTGTTCATTGTCTAATGTATACCAATAATATAGAGAGCTAGTTCCTGTTTTCTCTCCTCTAATAACTAAGTCTAGTAAATTATTTGCATCTTCTTCATTATTGCTAAAATACCAGGTACTATATTTTTTATTGATATTATTTCTATTTTCTCCTATAAAGAATAAATAACTTTCCCACATACTATCTACTGATTTATCTATATTAAGCATATTATTCGGTCCTCCTTAAGACAAAATATTTAGATAAATTTTATAATCTATATATTCTACAATAATTAGATGAATCCTTTAATAAATTTCTTGTAATGTTTTGTGGTATAATATTATAAATATGTATATTGAAAGGATAGAGCTATGAATATTGATTTTAAATATATAAAAAAAGAAATAGAATATGTTTCTGGATATATATTCAAGGGTAAAAATTATAGATGTAGCTATGTTAGATACAATACCCTTTATAAAAATCCTGCATCAGGTACTGAAAATGTTGAACTTTATAATTTTACACCTAGAGGTAATTCTAGGGCTTCAACTTTAGTTCTCCATGGTCTTGGAAGTAGAAATATAAAGTTTTTACTTTGGATTGGGCCTCATCTAGCTTCTGCTGGAGTAAATACTACTATTCTTATTTTACCTGGTAACTATACTAGAGTTGAAAATAATTCTGTAAGCGGAAAAAGTTTCCTATACCCTGATATAGAAACAATGTATCAATTTTGGGAACATAGTGTTATAGATACATTAACTACTATTGATCTATTGGAACAAAAAAAGCTATGGAAAAATAATAATGTAGTAATGGGATACTGTTTAGGAGGTATGATCACAACAATAGTAGGCTCTATAGATAAGCGAATTAATCATAAGCTATTTATGACAACTGGAGGTCATCTACCTAAAATACTTCACGAATCTCCTACAACAAACTTTGCAAGAAAATTATTTAATAGCGGTCATGAACCCAGCTTTTATTTGAATAATAAAGAATATCTATATAATATTTATAATGATCAATTTCCTGAAGTAAGAAAAATGTCTTTTTCAGAAATTATAGATAATAAATATATTCATCCTTTATTTAAAATAGATCCTATAGCTTATGCCCATTTACTTGATATGTCAGAAGTAACTTTTATAGATGCCTTATTTGATAATACCCTTCCCTTTGATTCACGAAAAATACTTTATAGAGAAATGGAAGGGGCAAAAAGAAGAGTTCTACCAATAAGCCATGTAAACTGGTTACCTTTCGAATATATATTAGCTAAATATATACTTCATAAATTAAATATTAATGATAAAAAATCAAGAAAAGCCTTGTTACAAGGAGAAATAATTGAAAATCCCCTAGAGAAAGATAGTATAATAGGAAAATAATGGAGGAAATTATGAATAATCTAAAACAAAATTTTAAAAAATCTTTTTTCTTTGTAAATAAGATATATATATTTATTATTTTCACCCTACTTACACTTATAGATTTCACCCTAGGTTTTTACTATTTCCTACTTTCTATAGCTATACTTATTGGAAAAACTCTTATTTCTCATCTGCCATTACAACCAGAAAAACCTATTTCTTTTAAGACTTATACATATAAAAAGTTAAGTCACAAAAATTTAAAAATAGATATATGGTATCCAACAAAAAATAAAGAAAAAAAACTTCCACTGGTGTTTTTCTGTCATGGAGGTGGTTGGATATCTGGGTTTAGAAATCAACCTAACAATGTTTCTTGGTGTAAATTCTTAGCGTCTAAAAATTTTTGCGTATCAAGTATTGACTATAGATATGGGATAAAAAATGATATGGAAGATATATTATGTGATTATAGCGATGCTTTGAAATTTATAAGAGAAAATAACGAAAAATTAAATATAGATACAGATAATATAGTCCTGATGGGTTTATCTGCAGGAGGCCATCTTTCTTTATTATACTCAACTTATAATTCATATATGAAAAATGAAGAAAGAATTAAGGGAATAAAAGGTGTGGTAGCCTATTATTCCCCATCAGACTTAAATGACATATTCACTCCAGAAAATAAATCTTTATTTGCTAGATTTGCTACTAAAAAAACCTTAAAAGCAAAATCAGAAGAAAAAGAAGAAATATATTACTATTATTCCCCTCTTAAATGGATTTCAAATAATATGGTTCCATGTCTTATAGTTCATGGAAAACTAGATACTACTGTACCTTTTAGTTCATCTGTAAAACTTGCAAAAGAACTAAAAAGATATAATGTAGATTATGAATTTGTTGTACATGAAAAGGGAGGACATTCTTTTGATACATTATTTAAGGATGACAAAACTATAGATATATTAGAAAAAACTTCAGAGTTTATAAAGAATTTAGTCCAACTATAACTTTATTTGGATTGTTTATGATGGAATCCATGATTTTTATTTTAACCCTATCATAAGATTCAAATAATAGTTCAGCATTCTCTAAATCATTATAAACTTTCCAATAACCTTTTGTAAGACATTTCTTATTTGGACATTTTATAAAATCTATTACATCAGAAATAGGGTATCCTAAAAATATACCAATTTCATGTGGACATACTATTTTATATCTACCTCTTAGTATCTCTAAATTTTCCTGTATTGTATTATTAGGAGCATATCCAAACCTCTTCAAAAAAGTGCTGTTCTTTTCATCTTTTAAAATTTCTTTCATTTTAAACTTATTATAAAATAAAATATGCACACCATTTTTAGTTTCCTTTAACTCATAATAATCCAATGCAAAATACTTCTTTATTTTCGCCTTATATTTTTGTCAAATAACATATGTGTTTCTCTTATCATCTTTCCTAAAAACCATAAGAGAAGATGGCTTTAAACTTGCTATAGTTGGAGCTAAATTATAAGCCATTAACATAATTATATAATTTTTATTATCTAAAGTATGCATCTTATTTAAATAGGATTTAACAAAATCTAAGCTCAAAAAACCACCCCATTTAATTTCTAAAAAATTTATGAATTAACTAATTTCTTGCCAAGTTCTATGCAGCTACTTTCATCTTCATCTGATTCTGGAAAGCCGTTGATAATTAATCCATCTTGAATTAAATCTGCTCCATTGTCTTTCATTCTATCTTCCCACTCTCTCATCCATAGACCATCTCCCCAACCATAAGAACCAAATAGAGCTAGTTTTTTACCTGAAATTTTATCTTCTATGCTTTCAATAAAAGGTTGCATTTCTCCTTCTTCTAATTCTTCAGAACCCATAGATGGACAACCTAGTGCAAGTGCTTCTGAGCTCAAAACATCTTCAATAGTAGCTTCACTTACAGATTTCATTTCTGCGTCTATACCTTTAGATTTTATTCCTTCTAAAATTAATTCAGCCATTTTTTCAGTGTTACCAGTGCCACTCCAATATATTATATTTATTTTTGCCATGGAAATCCCTCCTATATTGTAATTGATAATGATTTTCACTTTCAGTTATAGTGTAATAGCTTCTAACAATTTTGTAAATACTATTTCTTTTAAATTTATTATGATTCTTTTTAAAAATAAACTTCTAGCTAAAGGCTAGAAGTTTATTTTTACTTTATTCTTGTATTATAAATGCATTATTTTTCAAAAATTCTTTCTCCCATCTATCAACATATTTCCCTGTGGCCCACTCTGCCATAACTACCGTTTCAGAATCATTAAGCTCTAATTCTCTTAATGGTTTTTTGGCAAGTTTCCCCTTTTCTATAGCATATGTTAATATTTTATTTGGAGTAAATATTAAAGCAATATCTTCATTTGGAGAAGTAAAAGCATCTACTGCATCTGGTACCTTAAGTTTAATTGCATTCCAAGAAACTGCTAATTCATCATAAAGTACCAGTTCTTTAGGAGGAATAATTTTAATATTAAAATCTTTATATACATCTTTATTTCCTTCTAAAAAATTCAATCTGCCTTTCATAATCCAATGACCATTTTTTCTTGCTAAACCAAAACTTTCTTCATTTGGTTTTATATCTAAATATTCACTTTCCACATTTCTATCTGATGAAAATTCTTTTGTTGCACTTTCATAAAAAATTTGTTTCCCATTTTCTCCTGTAATATCTGATATCTTTATAGAATTGTCACTTCGCATATTATCTATAGGTAATGTCTCTAATCCTGTTTTCCCTGCAGGAAAATCTTCAACATATTCTAAAGATATATAGTCATTACCTATATAAACTATAGTATTAACCGAGTTTTTCGCAATTTTTTTTATTTCTTGAAGGGACTCTGTTTCAACAGGTTCTTTATTTATAGAATATGCATATAAACTTTCCTTTGAATTCTCATCAGTTTTATCAACACCAACTTTCCAAAAACCTGTCTTTCTTGGTAAAAATAAATCTTCCATTCCATAAATTCTATCTAAAGATTTATTCTCACTAGCTATCCAAATAGTCCTATACTTCCATCCTTCCATTTCATCTTTCGATTGACTATTATCTCGATATCTAAGACCTAATAATACTCCAGACTTTAATCCTTCATCACCCTTGTCTGCTAAATGATTATTACCATCCTTTTTGCAATCTTTTATATATTTTTCTAAGTCTTCTTCTTTCAATTCATCAGATATTTTTGTAAGATAAAAAAATCCGCCATCTATCTTGATAATTATTTTATCATCATCTTCTTTAATAAACTCATAAAAAAATTTCTCTTCACTAGTTAAAGTTACTATTTGGACTTTCTTGCTCTTTATATTTAGATACTCAGGCTTTACTTTATATTGATATAATAGATAATCTGATGAATCTACATTTTTAATCTTATAAGAAGGATTCAAACATAAATCATTTCCTATTACGGCAACCTTTTTATGAAATATGATTTCCTTATTTAATAATTCTCTTACTTTTTTCTCATTTAATATATCTTCATTAGATTTTTTATATCCCTCTATTTTCCACCTTCCTGAAATAGGAGGAGTATTGTTATTTGGAGGTTTGATTCTGTCAGCAGTTTCAATATTTCTAAACTCACAAGATGAAAAAAATATAGTTGAAATAACTAAGATAAATACCAAAATTAATTTTTTCATTTAATTAATTCCTCCTTGATAGGTAGGAACACAGATACTTTTGATCCTACATTTACTTCACTTTCTATTTGTATAAATCCTCCATGAAGTTTAATTATTTCATCACATATAGATAAACCTAAACCACTATTAGATTTACTATTTCTCCCCTTATAAAATTTTTCTTTTACATAAGGTAAATCCTCTTTTAGAATACCACAACCACTGTCTTCTACACAGATTACAACATATTGTCTAACTACTTTAGCATAAAATAAAATTTCTCCTCCTTCAGGAGTAAATTTTAATGAATTATCTATTAAATTAATAAATACTTGTTTTATTCTATTTTCATCTCCTAAAATAACAGGTAGTTCTTCTTTAACATTCATATTAAAATTTATATTCTTTAAGTTTGCTCTAGGTGTCAATTGCTTATAAATATGTTTCATTGCTTTATCTATAGACATTTCCTCTTTATTTAAAATAATTCTACCAGAGACGAATCTAGAAAAATCTAATAGTTCTTCTACCATATGAGTCAATCTATCGCTTTCTTTTTCTATAATATCTAATCCATCTTCCAATAACGGATTTTCAGGTAAATCCTCAGTTTTTAATGTGATAGCCCATCCTTTTATAGAAGTTAGAGGAGTTCTAAGCTCATGAGATATAGAAGATATAAAATCATTCTTAAGTTGTTCTTTCTTAATAAGCTCCTCTGCCATATAGTTTAAAGTATCAGAAAGTTTTCCAATCTCATCATCATACTTTTTATGGCTTCGTACTTTTAGCTGTCCATCAGCCATTTTTTCTGCAACTTCTGTCACTTTTTTTAAAGGCTTTACAATTGTATTTGAAAGAAATATACTTACTAGTCCAGAAATTAATATAACTATAAATCCTATCCAAAGAAGTACCAAAGATATATTTTTTATGGTTTTATTTGTTGGACTAAGAGAAGTTACAAATCTCATTGTCCCTATAACATTTCCATTATACATAAGAGGGTAGGATACAGCCATTACTGGAGATGAGTCATAGCTTACATCTCCAATCCATGTCCCTTTTTTCCCATTCTCAGATTTTAACACATCAGAGGTTTTAATAACATCTGGATGAACTACTCCTATAGAGTCCATTAATACATTACCATTTAAGTCCAATATTTGAACCTGAGCATTAGTCTGCTTCCAAAAAATATCTACATCATCATTTATTAAGCTTTCTAAAGAGGAAGAAGAGAAATATCTTGAATAAAAATCTGATGATAACTGTATTTGGTTTGATAAAACATCTTCTAAACTTTTATAATAATATTGCTTAACCGCATTTAATAAAACCAATTCTAATATGACTACAGTAATAACAATTACAAGCATAAAATTACCTACTAATCTAGTCTTTATACTTTTCATAATTTTTTCTAATCATCCTCTCTTTTCCGCCACCTGTATCCAACTCCCCAAACAGTTTGTATATATTCAGGTTTACTTGGATTATCTTCAATTTTTGCTCTCAATCTTCTAATATTTACATCTACAATCTTTGGATCTCCAAAAAAATCATATCCCCAAACCCAATTAAGTATCTCATCTCTTTTAAATGCTTTCCCTGGATTTTCTATAAATATTTTTATAATAGCATATTCAGTAGGTGTAACCTCTATCTCACTATTATTTTTATAAAATTTTCTAGAATAGGTATCTACTTTATAAGGTCCCTGAACAATAATGTCATTATTTTCTTCTACCTTAGCCATATCAATTCTTCTTATTAAAGATTTAACTCTTAGAACTAATTCCATAGGATTAAAAGGTTTTACCATATAATCATCAGTTCCATATTCAAGTCCCATTATTTTATCTACATCTTGGCTCTTTGCTGTCAGCATAATTATACCAATTGTAGGATATTCCTTTCTTAAAATTTTGCACACCTCATAGCCATCTATTCCTGGAAGCATAATATCTAAAATTACTATATCAATTTGTTTCTCTCTAGCCTTCTTAAGTCCTTCTTCTCCCGTAGAAGCTTCTATTACGGAAAAATTATTTCTTTCTAAATTTATTTCAATAAATTTTCTAATAGATTCTTCATCTTCTACTATTAATATCGTATGTTTTTTATCCTTCATCAATCTAACCACTCCAGTACAAAATTGTATATCAATTTATATTTTAATTATAACATTAATATAATAAAAATTTATGACATAAATATTACAAAAAAACTCCCTCTAATTTATTTTATGAATAAATTAAAGGGAGTTTTTTATAATTCAATACTTCCAAGTGAAAACTTCAACAAAGAACTAATTCTTGATAGTTTCTTCCTTTACAATTTTTCCTGTCTGCATTTTATATGTTTTATCACATAATAATTTAATATCTTCTATATTATGAGAAGTTAAAATTATGGTTTTACCGTCTTTCTTTAGGTCCAATAGAATATTCCTAACATCTTTCACTCCTGATTCATCAAGACCATTAAATGGTTCATCTAGTATGATTAACTCCGGGTCTTCCATAATGGCTTGTGCAATTCCTAGCCTTTGTTTCATACCTAAAGAATAGGTTTTCACAGGTTTTTTCATTTCTGGATCTAGTCCTAATAATCGTATAGTACTTCTAACTTTATCACTATCAATTTTATTTTGTATTTTTGCTAAATACATAAGGTTATCATATCCAGAAAGATGACCTAAAAATCCAGGACGTTCAATAATTATTCCCATGTTACTTGGAAAAGAAATGTCTTTATGTAATTCTTTATTATTCACTATTACCTCGCCAGTATCTGGAATAACAAGTCCTGCAATAATTCTCAGTAACATGGTTTTTCCACTTCCATTCGTTCCTATGACCCCATAAGTCTTACCTTTAGTCATAGATAAGTTTATGTTGTCCAAAACTTTTACACCTTTAAAACTTTTATTTATATTATTTAGTTTAATATACACCTATATCGAACCTTTCTATTTTTTTATATATTATCATTGAGGATATTATAGTAATAATAATTACTAATATAGTACGGACTACATCGACTGCTAAACTAGTTTTATTAAGTCCCATTCCTATTGGTACTATAAGCAAATATTTAATAAGATTGTTAGTAACTAAAGTAGACATAATCGCTATAGCAACAACTATTATAAAAGATTTATTAGTACCTAAGAACATAGAAAAAAGCATTTGAATCACCACAATCATGCTGTAAAAAAAATACCCTGTTATAAAAGTAATCAGAAGATTTACACTCAAAATATCTGTAATATTATTTTTAAAATATATGCTTAAAATTACACTTAGAAACATGATAATAGACCAAAACATAAACACACAAAAATATAGCCCTTTAAATATACTTATTGATAATTTTTTTCTACTATTAAATCTAGTAGTAATAGTACAAAAGTTCTTTTCTAATATAAAAGATAAATAGTCTGAAGTAATACTTAGTAACAATGTTATTGGTAAAAAGAACTTTGCCCTATCAAAAAACGAATAAAATTCTATATTTCCTAATATACTATCCACCAAGTTACTATATGATGGATTTTCAACTAAAATCAAATAAAACAAAAATAACAATATTAAATTTGATAATAATAATCTTTTTTTATTTTATATACCATACTTCACCTACACAAAATCTTTATTTAGACTTTTATTGTACACCTGAGTATACAAAACACTATTCATAAGGACTAGTATTAATATTCGTAACAACAAACTTTTATCTACAAATACCCATGAAATCATTATAGGTATTCTTTCAGATAAAATAATTTCAAAGACAATGAAATTTTCAATAGCAACAATCATGTATACTAATATAATTAAATTTATATTTTTAAATCCTGTAATTTGATTTAGTAATAATATTATCCCACTAACTAGTATAAACCCCAACGTAAATAATAATAATAATAATATATAGTATAAAACAGAGTGAATACTAAAAAACTTATATATATTATTAAATAAAAGTATACAAACTATGAAGTTCACCAATACAAATACTATTGTATGCAAAATAATCTTTTTATACTGTTCGATAATAACATTACTTCTATATTTAAGCCTACAGTTATAATATATATTATAATTTTTAAGAATTATAAAAAGTCCTATTAAATAAATAGGCAATAACTCAATAATATAATAACCTGCTCCTTTAAAATTAAGTAAATAATCTTTGGGGCTAATTCCAAATTTGTAAAAAAGTATTGATTTTATAAATATATAGGACATATAAAAAAAATAAAGAAAAATAATTTCTTTATGCTTTTTCATGTTCTTAATCATAAAATATCCCTTTCTTTTCTGCAACCTACAATAAATAAAATAGTTGATAATATAAAACACGCTGAAATACTTATTATAACATCAGCATTAGTTATTGGCTCTGCAAGTGCCCATCTTGTTGCTGGCTGTATAATATGCATAATATCATAATTTATATCAACAAAAAATAAAACTACACTCTGGATTGAATATATAATAAATGATACAGCAATAACCAAAAACCCATTTTTATAGTTAAATATCATACTTAATGATAAAGATAATATAGATATAATACCACCTATAATAGAGTTAATGATTATATATATAAACTGATATAAATTAACATTCATATAAAAAATATCTTCAAGAAAAGCTCCTTTATCTGGCTTTAAAAACGTACTTCCTATAGAGGAATTGTTTGGATATATAAGGTGAACTATAATATAGTTCACAATTAAAAAAAAGAATATTGTAAAAAAACCTGACATAAAACTCATTATAAATTTAGATAAATAATATGATTTTCTACTTCCTCTGTAAAGAAGATATTCTCTATACTTACTCTTTTTTTCACAATAATACTGCAATCCAAAAGGTATCACAGCTAAAATAGGTATAAATGAAAAGTAAAAATCTCTTACAATGCTTGTACTATTTTCTAAGAAAACATAATGAGTAACACTCATCTCTGATATATCTTCAAAGAATCCTGACTGAGTCCAATAAGTACAAAAAATATCTAAAATAGCAACTATAAATAAAAATATATAAAAACATTTAGTTGTATTTCTTTTAAACAATTGTTTAATATCATATTTTAAGTAAAAACGAAGTTTTTTCATAGATATTCTCCTAATTGTATTTTTATATATTAATACTATGTAAATACATAGCAAATTTTACTGGATAAAACTTTTAGAAATAATTCCCTTAATTATAACTGTTTTTTAGTTAAGAGACCATGCTCCTTGCTCCTTTAGCTGCTACCTTTACTTTAGTTCTTACAGGTGAACTATCTCTACCTTCATATAGTAAGTACGATTATTAGTTGTTTTTCTTATCTCACCAATTTCAGTTGAGGTTTTCCATCTACCTAATTTGTTGTCCAGCTTGCAGCAAATACACTACTGGACATTATTCCAACTAATAAAGCAGCACTTAAAAGTCCTATACCTAATTTACATTTTCTCTTAATCACTGTATTATCCCTATCCCTTTAATTTTTTTAAAGTTATATCATGGAAGTCCCCTTCAATCCTTGTCCAATGTAAACACTATACTAATTATATATAGATGTCAATTCGTTTCATGGAAATATTTGTAACAATTTTCGATAACTATTTATCTATTTCGTCATAATTCTATTTTTACAATAAAAAAGAGTCTCTTTTTAACCGTCATATCTATCCATAAATAATTAAATGAGACTCCTTTTTATAATTCACATTTCCTCATATTCTATTTTAATACCACAGTCCATATCCATTCCCTGGTCCATAGTTATACCCTGCTCCATATCTATATTTCCAGGGATATCTCCTTCTAAGTAATTCTGATATAAGTATGATACTAACTATATCTCTTAAAAATCTTCCTCTACCATAGTAAATTCTTTGGCTATTTCTATACCTTGAAGATCTATTTCTTCTCTCCATTGGATCTTGTGCTATTTCCGGACATTCTTTTATCATTTCTTCACAAACTTCATTAATCATTGCATCTATTTCTTCTTGAGATATATTTTCTTCTATAGGTACTTCTTTTATATTTTTGCTTATTGTATTTATAACTTTTGGATATATACGATAATATAGTTCTGGATATGGAATATTATATGTAGAATCCATAGAAAAACCCCCTCCAAAATATATTGCATCACTACTATACTATGAAGGAGGAGGCATTTTTGTGACTATATTTACACATTATTATATTTTAAATTGTGACTTATAAAGCTTTGCATATATTCCATCTTTCTTTAAGAGCTTATCATGACTACCCTTTTCTTCAATTCCCTCATTAGTTAAAACTATTATTTCATCTGCATTTTTTATAGTAGATAATCTATGGGCTATAACTAATGTAGTTCTTCCTTCTGAAAGCTCTTCTAATGATTTTTGTATTTCTATTTCTGTTTTATTATCTAGTGCAGAAGTTGCTTCATCAAGTATTAAAATAGGTGGATTTTTAAGGAATAATCTAGCAATAGATATTCTTTGTTTTTGTCCTCCTGAAAGCATAACTCCCTTTTCTCCAATATAGGTATCATATCCGTCAGGAAGATTTAATATAAAGTCATGAATACTTGCTTTTTTAGCTGCTTCTACTATTTCTTCATCATTTGCATCTGGATTTCCATATAGTATATTTTCTTTAATAGTCCCTGTAAATAAGAATACATCTTGCTGAACTAACCCTATGTTCTTTCTTAAAGATCCTAATTTTATATCCTTTATATTTTTTTCATCTATTAATATTTCTCCATCATCTATTTCATAAAATCTAGGAATCAAATGACAAAGAGTAGTTTTTCCAGCGCCACTAGGTCCAACTAATGCTACAGTTTTTCCTGGTTCTATTTCTAAATTTACATTAGATAAAACAGTTTCTTTTCCATTTTTATAGCTAAAAGAAACATTATTAAATTTAATCATTCCAGCTACATCTTTAAGTTCCGTAGCTTGTTCACTATCTATAATATCTGGTTCTATATTCATAGCATCCATAAATCTTGAAAAACCAGCCATACCTTCTTCATATTGTTGAGCAAACTCTGTAAGTCTTCTAATTGGCTGTAAAAAGAAATTTACAAACAATAGATAGGCTGCTAAATCTCCATAATTTATATACCCTTTATAGACAAATATTCCACCAAGACTTAAAGCAATTAAATTTAAAATATTGGACATAAAGTTGATACCTGACATAAATTCTGCCATTACTTTATACGAATCTTCTCTTGCTTCTTTAAATCTTATATTTCCATCATTAAACTTTTCCATCTCATGCTCTTCATTTGTAAAGGATTTTACAACTCTAATACCTGATACACTATTTTCTAATTGCGCATTTACATCTGCTATCTTAACTCTTACATCCTTGAAAGCTTTACTCATCCTACCTCTTTTAGATATTCCAAACCATATCATTATTGGAATAAATGAAAATACTATAATAGTAAGTCTCCAATCAATTCCTACAAGAATAATAAAAGAACCAATTAGCATTACTAAAGATATAAATAAATCTTCTGGTCCATGGTGAGCAAGTTCTGTAATATCCCTTAAATCATTAACTATAACAGACATAATATGCCCTGTTTTATTGTTGTCAAAGTAAGTAAAGGACAATGTTTGTAAATGGGCAAATATATCTCTTCTCATATCGTGTTCAATCCTAACTCCTACTACATGTCCCCAATAGTTAACAATATATTGACTTATATATCTTAAAATAAAAAGCAATACTAAATAAAAAGTCCATCTATATAGTAAATCCATTCTTCCATTAGGAATGATATCATTAATAAACTTTCGAGTTACTAGTGGAAAAGCTAGATCAAATACAGATATTAAAAATGCAAAAAACATATCAATAAAAAATAACTTTCTATGTGGCTTATAATAAGAAGCAAATTTCTTAAACAACAATTATTCCCCCTTTTCTAAACAATTTAATAACTTCTCTAATGAAATCATTAAATTTTCTATTTCATCATCTTTCATATTATTTAAAGCTGAAAATACAGCTTTATTACTTCTTTCTTTTCTTATAATATTTACAATATTTTTTCCTTCGTCTGTAATACATACCCTACAAACTCTTCTATCTAACAAATCTTCTTTTCTATAGACTAATCCTTTTTCTTCTAGTCTTGAAATCTTTTCTGAAATAGTATTTTGTGCTTTATCATATTTTTGAGCAAGTTCTCCAATGGAAGGTTCTGCCTTCATATATTTAATATGGAATAACATATGATACTGATCTATTGTAAGATTATAACTCTTAGCCAATTCATGACTTTTTCTATGAATAATTTTATTACAACTTCTAATATAGTCTGCAACCTTCTCTGATTTTTTTTGTAAATCCATTCTATCCACCTCATCAAATATGTTAAAATATCGTATAGCGATACTTTAGATACACGAATATTATATATCTTTTTCCATATGATTTCAAGTAAATAAAAAAGTTTCTACCATTAAAGATAGAAACTTTTTTATTTACAACTCTTCAACTATATAAATATTTACAAATAAGACTATGAAATACTGTAACATATATATAAATGCTATAACTCCTGTGTCATTTATAAAAAAAGCAACTATAGCAGTTATAATTACTATTAAATACTCTTTCTGAATCTCTGGTCTAATTTCTAGTATATAAATTGATCTTTCTTTAAATTTATCCCAAAAATTTTTTATAAATATTATCTGGCTAATTAAAACTATAATCCATGGCGGTGATATAGTAAATTTAAAAAGCTCTTTCAATTTAACAATTGCTATATCATAAACTTCTTTCTTTCCTAATATCTTTGCTCTATATATTAAACTACCAGCATGCCCTCTATTTAAACTATTTAGATCTATATATAGATTTGCATAAAGTATTAAGAATCCTAAAAGGATTAAAATAATAGTATTTTTAAACGTAAATTCTCCCTCAAAAAATACTGTATATACCATTATTAAAAATAATATAATAGAAGTAAAAAATCCTCCTGTATTTACCCCAAATCTAGATGATAGAGCCACAATATTCAAAATAGCATATAAAAGCAAAACTATCTTTTCTAATATTCTATTTGGTAAATATTTTTTTACTGTGAAATAGCTTATTATAGAACTTGATAAAAGTATAGCCATTGCCCCATTATTAAATCCATAGTATCTAGCACCTAAAATTAAATTATTATAACCCATATAAGAATTGTATATGGATTCTGGATAAAATAACATGCCAATAATCATTACTATATATGTCAATGTAGAAAATATTCCAGCTCCATTTAACTTTTTATCTACAACCCACGTGGAAATACTATAGCTTATCATAATACATGTGATTAAATAAGCTAAAATGCTTCTATGAATATTAAAAAATCCCATTACAAAAGAAACAAATATAGTTATTATTAGGAAATTATAATAAAATGCCATATCTCTATACTTATCTCTTCTATTTTTAACAAAAAAATAAGTAAAATAAACTTGAATGAGATAAACTATACCATGAAAAATATATGTTATCCAAGTCATATTTATAACTTCCTTATGTATGATTTTCAAATCTTCTATAGTATTGTCACTGGGATATAATTTAAAACTTTTACCTATATTTATATTATCATCTATATTGTAGATAGACATAATATGTGGAAATATATCTAAGTTGACAACTACACCTTTCCGATTTGTGGAGCTACTGGTTAAAACACCAGGTGAAATATAAGGGTTTTTGTACATTATTGGCACTAAAGAATTATTAACTATTTTTTTCATGCTATTAGGCACTTTTTTAGGAATAATAATAATATTGGAATCTTCTATATCTCTTAAATAATTATTTAATATATTAATTCTATCTCCTTCATTTTCTATATTATAAGACAAAATCAATATATTTGAATCTTTTAAAGATGATTTTGTTTTATTTTTTAACCATTCTTCATTATATACAATTTCTGTTTCCCCATCTTTAATAATTCCATCTTTATTGCAAGCTATTAAAGCCGAAAAGTCATCTCCTATGTATGAAACACCTTCATCTTTTAACTTTTCTCCAAAAAATTTAATTTTCTTACTAAAGTCTGGATAATTACTATTTAAATCTTTTATAATAGATTCATATCCTAATACTTTAATGCTCCCATTCTCTTGTCTTTTTAAACCCTTAAACTCTCCTTCTTTTATTTTCACTTTTCTTCCAGTAGCAATTGTTGTTACATAACTTAATTCATCATAAGATCCTCTAGTTTTAGAATTCATAAGTCCTGTAGAAAACCTTTCACCATCTATTTTTTCCATTAGTTCAAAATCCATTTCATCAATTAATATAAATACTGTTTTTTCATCTTCTGCTTCTGCAGCACAACTTACTTTGCTTATCAATATTATTATAAAAATTAAAAGGATAGCTATTTTCTTGTTTTTTTTCATAAAAACACCCTTTAGTATAAAATATAATTAAGTACACTGAACACGCCTATTACAATAGCAAATATTCCTACTATTACTTTATATTTATAAAGTCTATCTTTTTCAAAATCTTCATTCTTAATAATTTCTTTTTCAGTTTCATTTGTTTTAAGTTTATATTTATCACTAATTGTAACATATATACCTAAAATGATAAATATTATTCCTTTAACAAGCAATAAAAAACACCTCTTTTTCTACATTTCATTTTTCTCATTCCTAGTCAGTTTCTTAGTAATATTATTTTCTAATTCTAATACTCTTCCATTCTTAAACAATATATTATCTATATTACTTTTGGCTAAACTATATTGTTTAAGTTTGTAAAAAGACAAGGCTTTATAATGCTTTATCTTTTCCTCATCTACTTTTTTTGTTGAACCTGCTAAATTAAAATATCCAATAGCAAGATCATAGTTTTCCATTTTATAATATACTTTTGCCATATTAAAATAACAATTTCCCTCTTTTTCTATTTCCCCATTTTTTATATAATATAAAAGGCCTTGAGAAAAATGTATAATAGCACATCGGTAAAGTCCATTGGTATAGAGATAATTTCCCTTTAAAAAATAGGAGTCTGCTAGAATATCTGAAAGATTGTATTTATTAGATAAGAAAATAGATTTATATATATTGGAGTAAATATCGTAATAACCATCATTTCCTGGATTTCTGCATTGAGATAACCATTCTGAACATTTATCCTTGACTATATCTTTTTCACTCTTTACAAAATAGTTAGCAGCTACTCTAAAATCTAATCCCTTTTCTTCAGCTGCTTCATTTATTCTATGAGATAAATAGGTAGCATTTATAATATTTATCCTTCTTTTACCATTTTCAAACATAGAAATATAATTTTCTGATAAATTCTTCCCTGCCAAATCTCTTTGCCTTAAACCTAGTTTTTTTCTTACAGCTTTCAGTCTTTGACCAGGTGTCAAAATAATGATATCATCCAATTTATTCACCTCCTATTTTCCCTATATTCCATTAAAATGAAAACAACTTAATTATTACATATCATATTGAATTCACAATATGGACTACATTTTTCTCTTCTTCCGTAATCTTTTATATCATTTTTTCGAGAAACATACTTTATAAATTCATCTATATTATTTAAGTTTTTAGTTAAAATTTCTTCATCTATATTCACATCTAATAATTCGCCAGTTTCTAATAAAAATAAAGAGGCTCTTTTTACTTTCATACCATATATATCTTGACAAGCTTTTGTATATAACTGTAACTGGGGTGAGTATTTATCTAAAAACCATTTTTTATTAGTTACTCTATTAGTTTTAAAATCTATTATTTCTATAAAATTATTTTTAATATACATTCTATCAATTATTCCAAAAATAAAATTGTCATTTGATTTATAATAAAACTCTCTCTCATTAAACATTTCATCATAATCTTCCTTATAATTATTTACATAATTTATTATATAAGGTTTGACTTCAGATAAAACACTAGGTATTGGCTTAATGCCAAATGACATTATTATGTTATAGAGTAAATTATTTTGATCAAGTCCAATTCTATATAATTCACAAAATTTATGGACTATATTACCTCTAATAGTGGGTTTTAATATATATTTACCTTCTTTATTATTATCTTTATATTCATCTACAGGTAAATTTTTATAATATTTCATAAAAAACTTTTTTTTACAATCTCTAAATGTTATATATTGAGTTACAGAAAAACGTTCAAAGGTCCTTTTATTTACCCCTGAAATTTCTCCAAGTATAGGAAACAGCTCCTTTTTAATAGGTTTAGTTTCTTTTAAATCATCCTTTAAACCTTTCACTTCATCTTTTAATTCTTTTTTCATATCTAATTCTTCTATTATCCCATATTGAACAAAATCTAAAAAACTATTTATCATTTTTTTAAATCCTGTATTTTTCCCTTGATTTCCTAAAATCAATCTTTCCTCAGCCCTAGTCATAGCCACATATAATATTCTTTTGTTTTCTCTTTCCTCTTTCTCCTTTATAGAATTATAAATTTCATTATATATTGGTGATAAATCTTCATGCTTAATACCCAAACCTAGATTCTTTTCAAATAATATAGAAGAAGTATCCTTGTTAAAACCTTTAGCCATTTGAGGAATAATAACTACTTTAAACTGAAGACCCTTAGATTTATGAATGGTCATAATTTTTACACTATCTCCATCTTCTGATTGTATCTTAGCTTGAGATTCATCAACATTTTTTCTTTTCATATTTTCTATATAATTTATGAAATCTTCAATAGTTCCATTTTCTTTTTCTGTATATTCTTTTGCCATTTCTAAGAACTTATAGACATTTGCAATTCTTTGCTTCCCACCATACTTTAGCATTAAAACTTGATTATAATAAGTCTTCTCTATTAATTCAATTATTAACTCATAAGGATTCAACATATTCCGTTTCAAAACAAATTGTTTAAGCATGTTGTACGCATTTTTCATTTTTTTTCTTTCATTTTCTTCAATATAAGGTATTTCTTCATTTAAAGATTCTATAATAGATTCTTCTTTTTGTTTCAACAACCAATAAATTGTCTTATCAGAAAGTCCAAACATAGGACTTCTCAAGGCTCCAACAATAGATATATTGTCATATATATTAGATATTCCCTTTAAGGCATTCATTAAGTCTAGTATTTCCTCTTGTTTATAAAATCCTTTACCTCCCAGATTATAATATGGTATACCATATTCTTTCAATGCTTTCTCATATATAAAGTCTTCTGTACTAGACCTAAATAAAATTGCAAAATCTTTATATTCATATTCTCCAGATTCTACTAAAACCTTTATCCTTTTTGCTACTAATCTACTTTCGTAATATTTATTATAATCCCCTTGATTTTCTCCTTCTGGTATTTCTAAATCTTTATTTTCTAATATTTCTACATCTAAATTATTTAAAGACCTTTTAACTGGTTCTAACGCTATATATTTGCTTCCCATTATCTTTTCAAATATTATATTTACAAATTCTAAAACTGTATGAACTGTTCTATAATTTTCTCCAAGCTTTATTGGCTTTGATTTTGATACCTCTTCAATATCTTCCATTACATCATAGAATACTTCTACATCTGCTCCTCTAAAACCATATATTGACTGTTTTGGATCTCCTACAATGAACAAATTTTCCCTGTCTATTTTAGAATCTACACTAGTTAGTTTATATATAATACCTTTTTGTAGTTCATTAGTATCTTGAAATTCATCTACCATTATATATTTAAATTTTTGTTGGTATTTCTTTTTTATATCATAATTATCTAAAAGCTTCAATACCATAAGTTGAAGATCCTCATAGTCTACATATCTTAATTTTCTTTTATTCCTTGTAAATAGCCTATCTACATCTATTAATACTTGAATTAAAGTTTCATATAATTCTTTCTTTTTATATTCTCTTACCTTTAAAACATTGTCTATAGTTTCTATAAGATATGATATTTTATCCTCTTCACCCTTCATACTACCTATATTGTCCTTTAAATAAGGAAGTATATTTAAAACTTCTTCATCATAATTTTCTTTTTTGCTAAATTCTCCCCACACTGGATCTTCTTTTAGTTTAACTACTTTTGAATTTTTCCTTCCCTTATTCATTAAATATTTAAATACATTCTTAATTTCAAATATATCTTCTTCCTTAAATTTAGTACTTTCTATATTATTTAATGTCTTTTCTCCTACTTCATTAAAGCTTATTCCAGTACTTCTTATTTTCTTGTATACTTCCATTATTGTATAAACAAGATTGTCCAAATTATATGAATTAAAGCTTTTTACAAATTCATATATTTTCTTATCTTCTTCTATTCCATTTATAAAATAATTTTTTATTACTTCATATAATATTTCATCTGATTTATAGTCTTCTAATACTTTAAATTGAGGGTCTATATTAGCCTCTACAGGATTTTCTCTTAGTAAATTTGAACAAAAACTATGTATAGTAGAAATATTTCCCCTTTCCAAATCTTTATATATTCTTCTCCATTTCTTATCTAATGGAAATTTTCTTTTTAGTTCTTCCCTTATTCGTTCTTTCATTTCTTGACTAGCTTTTTTAGTAAAAGTTATAGCTACAACAGATTCTATTTCCTTACCTTCTTCTATTTTACCATTTTCTAATATATATAAATATCTTTCTACTAATACTTTAGTTTTCCCCGAACCTGCTCCAGCATTAACAGCCACATTCCTATCTATAGTTTCAACAGCTTTCTTTTGGTTTTTATTGAGTTCTACCATTTTTTCACCTCCTTAAAATTATCTAAAGTTATACCTACATACTTCTATATAGGGACAATACTTATCACATTCCTTAGGGTTTATAGAAAAATCTCCTCTATATATCGACTCTATATATTCCTGCATAGTATTTTCCATTCCCCTCATTAACATATCCCAACTCTCTTTATCTAAAATTCCATTTCCTCTTTTCTTGTTCACCAACTCTTTTTCATTTTCCTTAACTAATTCCATATGTACATTAGTTTTAGAAATGTCTATATATCCGCCAGATATTATGTCTTTATGTTTTTGAGACATAATATATACAGGCAATTGGAATGAAATACCCTCATTCATATCCTTAAGTTTTTTTATTCCATAAGAAGATGTTTTATAATCATAGAGTATGTATTTATCAAAATCTAAAAATTTATCTATTCTATCTATTTTCCCAAATATTTTTAATTTCTCATTTCCAGTGTCTAAAGAAAAATCCTCTATATACCCAAATTCCACTTCAAAATCATAAGGTACCATTTTATATCTTGAAGCAGACAATCTATCTAAATCTTTTTTTATTAAATTCAAGATAGTATTAGACATATTCTCTATTCTAATACACCATAATTTATTTGTAGTTTTAATACCATTATTCTCAAGAATTTTTTCAATTCTTTTATTTATCTCAGGCAGAGTATTTTCTACTTCGAATATCTTTTCTCCCATTATATGAAGCTTCATATGCTTTCTATAAAGAGAATAATAATCTTTAAGAACCTGATGAAATATATTTCCTTTATCTAATGGAGTAAATTCTTCTACAAATCGTTCCATACCTTCTAATTTTAAAATACGTTCCATGAGAAACTTATAAGGACATTTTCCATAGGTTTCAAAATAGGTTATAGAAAAAACAGAGTCTTTTTTATTCAATTTCAAATCTTCTTCTATACTCCTATCACCTATAAACCCATTGTATTTATTAAATTCTTCCTTATTTCTATATATTTCACACTCTACCTTCTCATTAATTTTTGCCAAAATGCTATCATCTATACTATTGAGCATTTTAATATAATTAGTAACTTCCTCCCCTTCAAAATACCTATACAATAAATGATTTATTAATTCTTTTTCTGTAGTTATTTCTTTAAAATCATTTTTAATTAAATAATCCATATCTAATTCAATAATATTTATTTTCTCTTCTGGAAATAAGCTTATGAGCTCATCTAAAAATATAGAAGGAATATTTACTTCATCTTTTAGCGAGTTCTCTGGATAGCTTAAATAGAGAAGTTTAGTACATCTAGTAATAGCAATAACAAAGCCTAGACTTTCTTTGTCTAGTTTTTCATAAAAATTTTCCACATTAAATCCTATTTTCTTTAAATTATAATAATTGTCTTCTTTAAAGAAAAAATTTTCTTCCTTCAATTTTGGATACTTTCCCTCTACTAATCCTGTAATAAATAATGCTTGAAACTTTAATCCTCGTAAAAGAGGTATAGTAAGTATATTCACTCCTTTGCTATCTCCTAATATTCCTATAACAATTTCTCTTTCTAAATATCTCAAAAGTAAATTATAAAAATCTTCTAAATCTATATCATTATAGACTAAAGGTATTTCTAGTTTAATTCTTTCTAATACTTGCTTCAATTTAGATAGCGAAGACATATCTCTATGGAAAATACTATAGTCTTCTGTTTCTCTATAAATCTTATTTATTTTTTCTATTATATTATAACTATCAATAATGTCTATTAATATATCTACTATTTCTTCAATACCTCCTCTATCTGGAATCAGATCTCCTTCATTATTCAAACTTTCTATTGAATCCATTAAGTAATTTAGTTCTTCCCATTTTTCTTCTACATTCTCGTCTTGAGACAAAGCTAAAATTCTATTTCCCTCTTCCATAATCATAGTTTTTAATTCATTTATATTGTTATAGTTTAAACTGTATAAAATATATTCAACTTTATCTTTTTCTTTCCCAGAATAAATATTGAAATAGCTATTTTTAATTCTTTTAATAATACTTTCTTTATTAAATTTATTCATTTTAAGTTCAATAATATTTAAAAACTCTTTTACTAAAGGCATATCTATAAGGGGAATTTCTTCACTTATAAAACAAGGAATGCCTTCTTCTTTAAATACATTGAAAGTTGAATGCAAATATTCTTGGGAATCTGTAATTACTATACCTATATCTTTCAGTGGAACTCCTTTATTGTATAGAATCTTTATTTCTTGGCATATCCTCTTTATTTCTATATATTTATTAGCTGCTTTTATAAGAGTAATATTATCTGTCTCTTTTAAACTATAACCCTTTTCTAAAAATAGATTGTCTCCAATTACTTCAAATAAATTCTTTTCTTCTTTTTTCTTCACTTCAACTATTTCAAAACCTACGCTTTGAAGAAATTTAAGTGTTTCTTTTACACAGGTAAATTCACTTTCTCTTTTATAAGGAATATTTATATAGATATCCAAAGGCTGCTTAATCATTTCTCTTAATAACTCTAGCTCTTGAGGTTTAAAGTCAAAAAACTCGTCAATTATTATAAAATCTATGTTTTTAAAATAATCTGTATTATCCTTAAGTACATTTAAACTCTTTAAGAAACTTTCTTCAGTATCTAATAAATTATTATCATTTAAAAATTTTTCGTACTCATTATAAATCAGCCCTATTTCTTTATAGAAAGAAATATCTGGTGTATTTTTATTAAATTCTTCTGGAGTTAATAGAGATCTTTTTATTTCACCAATTATATAGGAAACATCTTCTATAAACCCATCCTTATCTATCATATTTTTATAATATTTTATTTCACCTTTTTCATATAGCCCTTTTAATGTTTTCTGTAAAATAATCTCTTTAATCTCTAAATCTATATTAGTATATAGTTTTTCTTCTAACAATCCTTTTACTACATCATCAAAAGTAAATACATTTAAATCAAATGCTCCCATTCTATCTTTAAGAAGTACCTTTTTACATTTTTCTAATAATTTTCTATTAGGTAAAATATAAAAAAAATTATTAGCCTTATGTTTTTTTACATAATCTATAGATAATTTAAGTAAATCATTTCTCTTATTATTATTTACAGGTCCATAAAATACTATCCTATTAGCCATATATCCCACTCCCTTTAATTTTATAACCTACAGCAAAACTGTAGGTTATAAAATATTATCAAAAGCTAATTTCCCTGCTCCTATTACTCCTGCATCATTTAAATATTTTGCTGGGAGAATTTTCATTCCAATAGGGGCATTGCAATAGGATTTATAATACTTTAGCATATCTTTCCACCAGTATTCTCTAGAATTTATAACTCCCCCACCTATTATTAAGCCCTCTGGATCAAATATATTTTTTATAGAAACTAAAAATATAGATAAATCCCTAATAAATATTTCTACTACTTCATTACATATCTTATCTTTCTCTCTGTTTTTAAAAATCTCTACTCCTTTTAAATTTTTCCCTGTTTTCTGAAAATAAGTCTTTTCTATTCCTCTTCCAGAAATATATTGCTCTACACAACCTTTCTGTCCACAATTACATTGTCTTCCCATTGGATATAGAATAGAATGACCTAATTCAGCACCTTGATAGTTATTACCATGCCAAATTCCCTGAGTCTTAGACCAAATTCCTCCTCCTACTCCCGTTCCCAATGTAATCATAACAATAGTATCTAATCCTTTCCCCGCACCTACCCATTCTTCACATATAAGAGCTACATTAGCATCATTTTCTACATGAACAGGTATATTATCAAATTCTCTAGAAAGCTCTTCTTTTATATATACACCTGCCCAATTTTCTATATTGCCTCCATTATAAACAACTCTACCTTTATCTGTATCTATGAAACCTGGAGAACCTAATCCTATTCCTTCAATCTTTTCATCTTTTATTAATTCTTTTATAAGATTTTTGATATTCTCTAATACAATTTCTCTACCTGCTTTAGACTGTGTATCTACTCTCAATTTCTTTAAAATATTTCCCTCTTCATCTACAACACCGCCATTAATTTTTGTTCCCCCTAAATCAATACCTATAACCTTTTGCATTTAAATCCTCCTTTAATTCTTTAAAATAGCTTTCTAAAAAACTAATATCTATGTAATTTCCTCCTACTAGATAATAATAATCCATTATCTTAGGATGGAAAGATAAATTCAATATCTTTTTACAAAAAATATGAGCAGCTATATCACTAGTCTTTTTAATGGGATAGGACCTTTTAAAAGGTCCTATTTTGAATACTGAAATTTCTTCTAACTTTTCATAAGTAGCCCCTATTTCTTCAATTTCTAGATAATGAAATAGTTCATGAGTTAATTGTATATCTATGATACTTTCATAATTAAATAGCTTGTCCATATTTATTTTTTTAAATTTTTCTTCCATATCTTTTATAGACCAGTGATATAAAAGCATTTGTTCATCATATTCATCATACTTGGCTCTTAACTTTTTTATTTCATTTTTATATTCTTCTTTTGTAATTTCAATTTCAATATCTTTGTCTTTATAAATTTCTTTAATATTTTTACCATTATAAAAATCCAAAATGTTTTCTGCTACTTCTTCTCCAATCTTAATAGATTCCTCAATATAATATTTAATTTTATTATCATCTATCTTATTGAAATAATTGTCCTCTTTTAATTCAGCTAAAGACATAACATCAACTGTACCTAATTTCCCTATTCTATTTATATCCAATAAAAACACTCCTTTAGTTTATTCGTCCAAGGTAAAAGTATTTTCAGTATATATATTTATGCCATTTTCTTTTAAAAGTTTTGTTGTAATCCCATCTCCGTCAATAAGCCTTCCAGTAAATCTTCCATCATATATCTTCCCACATCCACAGGAAGGACTTTTAGACTTCAGTATAGCAGCATCTGCCTCTACTATTTCCGCTATAGCTAATGCTTTTTTTGCTCCTTCTATAAATTCCAAAGTACAATCTATACCTTCCTTATTTATAACTTTTATGTCTCCATTTTCATCCTTTAATATTTCACAAGGTACTCTTGGAATTGAAAGTCCTCCTAAGACTTCAGGGCAAATTGGAATAGCTTTTCCTTCTTTTATAAGTTTTATTATATCATTGTTTTCATTGTCCTTTCCATCATATCTACATTTAATTCCTGCAAGGCAAGCACTTACAATATACATAATATCACCTTTTTTCTATGTTTTTTAAATCTTTCATTTTTTTATTTACTTTATCTATATCCACAAAATCTATAGTTTCATCCTTTATTCCATATTCTTCTTTCAATTTAATTATTCTATAAACTTTTTCATCTATTTCACTTTCTGTAAGTTCCCCTGATTTAATAGCTTTATCTATAGCTTCTATGACTTGAACCTGATTTTCATAATCATGGCAAACAAGTATTATATCTATTCCTGCTTTCAATGATTTAATAGCTGCCTCACCTATATTATAATTTTTTGTAATAGCTCCCATAGCCATATCATCTGTTATTATTACTTTATCATAATTTAAATCCTTTCTTAATATATTTGTAATTATTTCTTTAGAAAAAGTAGCTGGATTTTCCTTATCTATTTTGGAAAAAAGTATATGTCCTATCATTACCATATCTGCCCCATTATCTATTGCCTCTCTAAAAGGGACTAATTCCATGCTTTTAAGCTCTTTCAAATCTTTGTCTACTACTGGCAAATCCAAATGAGAATCTATATATGTATCTCCATGACCTGGAAAATGTTTTATAGTGGGAACTATATTATTAGATTGTATTCCCTTCATAACTTGGATACCATGTTTAGATACTGATTCTTTAGTGGTTCCATAGGCTCTATCCCCAATAATGAGATTTCGAGGATTAGAATTAATATCCAATACAGGAGCAAAATCTAAATTGAATCCAATAGATTTAAGTCTATAACCAATAAGACTACCTATTTCAAAAGAATAGTCTTCATTATCTAATTCCCCAATATTTTTGCCACTTGGCATATTCCCAAAGATGTTAGATAATCTTGTAATCTTTCCTCCTTCTTCATCAGCAGCTATAAATAATGGAATATTATTTTTTCTATTAATTTTTTTTAATGAGTTTATTAAATTTAAAGTTTGATCCGTATTTTTTATATTTTCTTCAAACAGTATAACTCCTCCCACATAGTAATTATCAAGCATCTTTTCTATATTATCATTTAATTCTTCTCCTACAAATCCTACCATTACTAACTGACCTATTTTTTCTTCAAGTTTCATATTATCTACCTTTTCTTTTATAATATCCACTTTATTTTTTCTATTTTTCCGTTGATTCTTTTCTTCTTTCCCTTTATATGTACAACTAGAAAGTAATAAAATAGAAGTTAATATAATTATAAAAAAGCTTCTTTTTTTGTTCAATATTATCATCCCTTTTCTCTTTGGCTAAATTAGTTTAGATTATATTATAAAGTATTCTACCTTTTAAGACAATTTATAAGTGCAAAAATAAAATCCTGGTTTTTACACCAAGATTTTATTTAAAATATACTTCCTACTTCCTTCATATCTACTAGATCTTCTCTATAGTCCATATCTTCTGGATTTAAGCTATTTATGACTACTCCTCCAGAGGAACCAGTTGAATGTATATATTTATCATTGCCAATATACATAGTTATATGTCCTGGATAATATATTAAATCTCCAGATCTCATATTCTCTCTACTAATTTTTTTCACACTATATCCTTCTTTTATCTCAGAATCCCTATATATAACAATTCCATTTATCAAATAAGAAATTGAACAAAGTCCTGAACAATCTATTCCTAATGGACTTTTGCCACCCCATCTATATTGGGTGCCTAAATAAGATAGAGCAGTATTTACAACATTCTTTCTAAGTATTTCTTCATTAACCTTTTTTCCATTTCTTATTCTCTCAACTGTCCACTCTTTTCTAATCCAACCTTTTTCTCCATCTGGAAATAATACTTCCACCCAATTATCTACCTTTTCTCCTGAAAGTTTTATTATAGAGCCCTTTGTTAATTGCTTTATAGGATAACTTTGGTACTTTGGTTCTTTAAGCACATCTACTACTTTCCAATCTATAACATAATTCGCTTCTTTATCCCATTTTAATCCTTCTTCATCATATAAATATAAATCATTTTTATTTATATATCCATTATAATTATAACTAGTTTCAACATAATACCATCCATTACTTTTTTCTTCTAACAATTTAACTGTCATGCCAAATAAAATTTCATCAGCTAGTTCTGACTCTAGATTAGATTTACTTCTTATAGATACTACTCCATTTTTTGCAATGCCATAATTTAATACCATATTTCTAACCTCCCTATAGTTGTAAAGCTGTTTTATATCCTAATATGATAAAATGGCAAACCCAATAATAGTCATTACCTAGATTTTTAAATTCTGGTTCAAGTTCTTTACAATATCTATTGCATATTTACGTCTAGTATGAAATATACACTCTGATGGTGAATTCAGTAGACTTGATCCATCTCCTTCTAGTATTATTTCTTCTTTTTTAGCTCCTACTTCTGCTAACTATTTCAAAATTTAATCTTAGATTTTTCCCATTATTCGCACTATTTTAGTGTTGCTTATTCTTAAATCATCTATTTTACTATAAAGTAGTCTCTTTTAACTATTCCTCAAAAAAGGTGTTTTTCCAAAATTTTATACTAATTATTTATATTATATTTTTTTATTTTTTCGTAAAATGTAGTTTTACCTATACCTAAAGCTTTCATTGCTTTTTTCTTATCCCCTTCATAGTATTCTAAAGCCTTCTTAATAGCCCTTTTTTCAAATTTCTGTGTAGATTTCTTTAAGGGTAATATCTCATCATTTAAATCTTCACTTTTATTTTTTGTTCTAATTGTTAAATGTTTAGATAGAATAGTATTTTCTTCTGATAAATTAGCAGCTCTTTCTAATATGTTTTCAAGCTCCCTTACATTTCCAGGCCAGCTATGTTTTAATAAAATATTTAAAGATTCTCCTGATATTCTTTTGTTCTTACATCCAACTTTTTTACATATTTTAGGCAATATGGATTTTACCAATAGGTATATATCCTCTTTTCTATCCCTTAAAGGAGGAACCCAAATAGGAAATACATTGATTCTATAGTATAAATCTTCTCTGAATCTTCCCTCTATCATTTCTTCTTCTAAATTTTTATTAGTAGCAGATATTATCCTTAGATCTACCTTGACCTTTTCTTGACCTCCTACTTTATAAAAACTTCCATCTTGGAGTACTTGCAATAGTTTAACCTGTAAACTAGGTGATATTTCTCCAATTTCATCAAGAAATATAGTCCCTCCATTAGCTAATTCAAAGAAACCTTTTTTTCCATAATTACTTGCTCCTGTAAAAGCACCTTTTTCATAGCCAAATAATTCAGATTCAAGAAGATTTTCTGGAATTGCACCGCAATTTACATGAATAAATGGTTTGTCTTTTTTAGAACTATTGTCGTGAATAGCCCTGGCTAAAAGGTTTTTTCCTGTACCACTTTCACCTAGTATAAGGACTGTAGAATTAGTTTTAGACGCCTTTAAAGCTAATTTCTTTACATAATTGATTTCTTTACTTTCTCCAATTATGTTAGGAAAAGCTTCCACAATCTCTCTTTCTTCATCTAATTTTCTCTCCATCTTTTCAAGATTTGATAAGGCTTCATCTCTTTCTTTTAAAGCTCTTTTAATTTCAGAGATATCTTCTACTTTCAATGCAGCACCTAATCTTTTTTCACCTTGGTTAACTGGAAGTAAGGTACAAATAGTGGGAAACCCATTTATTTCTTTAAATTCATTCACATAACTTATATTTTTTCCTTTTCCAGCTTCATAAAACTCTTTAATTGTAGAACCTGATTTATGAATTTCAAATATATTTTTCCCTATTACATTTAATAATTCTGAATTCTCACCTTTTGCTCTATAGCTCTTCCCTTCTAATATCTCATTTACACTTTCGCCCTTTGCAGTATACCCTTGTGCTTGATAAAACTTCATTCTTTTTGTTTGACCATCTAATATAACCATATGACCTATATAATTTATATAGGTCATAGTATATTTCTCACTATCAACTTCAATAGTTATTATCTTATTTACAAAATCCACTACAACTCCTATTTCTACTCCTAAAAAACTTGTATTCATTTTTAAAGTATCAGTAATATCTTTGCTTTTTTGATAAAGATATACTGGCTTTATATCCTTATTTCCATATACTCCTACTACAATTAGTGCATCTCCTTTTTCAATATTTTCATCTTCTACTCCTATATATCTTAACGATGAAGAAGTAAGGTTTCCATCATCTTTACCTATAGCATTGTCTCCTATTATGACTATGTCTCCATTTTCTATTTGTCCTGATTTATGGCTTATTTGTTGATTGTGTAAAATGCCAAAAATATCCTTAGCTTTATTATTATATACCTGTATGATACCATTATTATCTATAACTATAAATCCTTCAGACATCATATTTGTAAACATTTCTACATAGTCATATTCATTAAGCATTATTCTCACCCTTTAATCATAAATAATGTTTCCTATTTTTCTAAAACCAAATCCTAAATCATCCTCTAATACTATTAAAGATTCTTTGTAAATAGCTCCTCCATCTACTGGATCTTCTGCACATAGGTTTGGAGCATCTAAATCAAATTTAGTTATAATACTCTTTCCACCGGCTAAATGGCAAGCAGCTGTAAGTCCTATTTTGCTCTCCATCATACAACCAAGCATGCATTCCATTTCATAAATCTCTGCAAGATTACATATTTTTATTGCATTATGAATTCCACCAGTTTTCATTAGTTTTATATTTACCAAATCAGCTGCTCTGTTTATAATTATATTTACTGCATCTTGAGGAGAAAATACGCTTTCATCAGCCATAACTGGAGTGTCTATATTATCTGTTACATATTTAAGCCCTTCAATATCATAAGCCTTTACAGGTTGTTCTACTAACTCTATATCAAGACCTTTATCTTCCATCATTCTCATTACTCTTACTGCTTCTTTTGGAGTCCAACCTTGATTTGCATCTATTCTTATATTTACTTTGTTTCCTACAGCTTTTCTTATAGTTTCAAGCCTTAGAAGATCTACCTTCCAATCCTTACCAACCTTTACTTTAATAGTTTTATATCCTCTCTCAAGGGCATCTATACTGTCTTGTGCCATTTCTTCAGGATCGTTTACACTTACAGTTATATCTGTAGTTATTTTATTTCTATATCCACCTAATAATTTGTATACAGTAGTATTATATAGTTGTCCATATAAGTCATATATGGCCATATCCACAGCAGCTTTAGGACTTGAATTATTTACTAAAGAATTATCAATTCTATTCATTATCTCTTCAATATTTTCTATATCCATCCCTATTAAGCTTGGCCTTATATGTTCCATAATTGCCCACTTAATAGAACCCATAGTATCTCCTGTTATTACTGGGGTTATAGCTGCTTCTCCATATCCTACATTTCCAGTATCAGTCTCTATTCTAACTATTGCATTCTCTATAGTATATACTTCCCTTAAAGCTGTTCTAAAAGGTTTTTTCAAGGGTATTTTAATTTCCCCTACTTGAATATCACGAATTTTCATTAAAACCCTCCTCAATATATCATTAAGTAAATTATACCATCTTAAAAATTTTGTGCAATGAATTAAAACAAAACTTGTCAAAATATGCTTAAATTTAGTTTTTTAGACAAATCCTCTAAAACTTCATATCCTGCTACTGAATTTCCTTTTTCATCTAATGAAGGTCCATATATTCCAATTCCCATCCTATGAGGTACAGAAGCCATGATTCCACCTGAAACACCACTCTTTGCTGGAATACCTATTCTAATCGCAAATTCTCCACTAAAATCATACATTCCACAAGTTACCATAAGAGTTTTAACGATTCTTGCAATATAATCTGTAGTAATAGCTTCACCAGTTTTTAAAATTTTTCCTCTATTAGCTAAAAAAAGCCCAATATTTGCTATATCTATACAATCTACTTCAATAGAACATTGTTTAAAATAAATATCCAATATTTCTTCTACATCACCTTCTAAAATCCCCATATCTTTTAGTAAATAAGCCATTGCTACATTTTTATTTCCTGTTTCCTTTTCAGATAAATACACCTCTTCGTTTAAATTTAATTTGTTATTACAAGTTATCTTTCTAAAAAAGTTTAAAATTCTTTCAAATTTTTCTTCAGAACTTTCACCCTTAATAAGAGAAGTAACAACTATGGCTCCAGCATTTATCATAGGATTTAAAGGCTTATATACATCTGGCATTTCTAATTTATACATAGAATTAAAAGCATCTCCTGTAGGTTCCATTCCCACTTTACTAAATACTTTTTCTACTCCATTGTCCATAATAGCCAACATAAGTGATAAAGTTTTAGATATACTTTGAATGGTAAATTTAGTTTTATATTCACCAGAAGTGTATATATTTCCTTTCATATCTATAATACAAATACCTAAGTCTTTTGAGTTAGCCTTTTTCAATGCTGGAATATAGTCTGCAACCTTCCCTTTTTTAGTCAAATGTCGATTCTTTTCAATTAATTCATCTAATAATTTTTTCATAAAATACACTCCTCACAATATATTTTTACTCGAAACAACTATTGCCAATAAATTCTCTAAGAATTGAAGTTGGAGGTATTATAGACTCGTTTTTTACATCTTTAAAGTACTCTAAAAATTTAAGAAGTCTTTTAGCTTCAGAATAATATTCACTAGTTCTATCTATGGTCTTTAGTTGAGGCACTATATATTTTTTAAGTACAGACAACTCATATACTAATGAAGAATTAAACATTATATCTGCTTCCTCTTGATAAGGAAATATGTTTTTTTCTTCTCCTCTTCTTACTGATTCCCATAGTTTAAAAGTCCTTCTAATATCATTCCCCCTAAATTTGCTATCTCTAACTATTCTCCTTATAATTCTTGTATCAGTTGTAGGTATTCTATTGTGAGCATCCACATTTAATTGAGTTAGAGCACTTACATATATCTTAAATTTATTCTTTTCTGGAATAGCTTTAGTAAGTTCTGAATTCAAACAGTGAATACCTTCGACTATTATAGGGTGTTCTTCATCAACTTTTACAATTTTCCCTGAATGTTCTCTTATGCCTTTTACAAAATCGAACTTTGGCAATTCTACCTCTTCACCTTCTAGCAGTTTAATTAAATCTTCATTAAACAACTTAATATCAATAGCTTCTAAAGACTCAAAATCATATTCTCCAAATTCATCCTTAGGCGTATCTTCTCTGTTTACAAAATAATCATCTACCGATATAGATATTGGTCGTTTTCCATTGACCTTAAGCTGTACTGCTAATCTATGGGAAAAAGTAGTTTTCCCTGAAGATGAAGGCCCAGCTACTAATATAACATTTACATTATCATCTTCACATATTGTATCTGCTATATTAGCAATTTTTTTCTCGTGCAAAGCTTCTGATACTCTAATAACTTCATCAATAGAACCATCCACTACCTTGTCATTTAAGCTTCCTATATAACCTAGATCTAGAATATCAACCCAATCCTCTGCTTCTTTAAAAACTCTTGCTAGTTGTCTTGGTTCTACAAACTCTGGAACTACGAATCTGTTTTTTTCAGATGGTGAAAAAAGTATAGCTCCAGGATAATAGTATTTTAAGTCAAACATTTGTATATATCCTGTAGACGGAGCCAAATATCCATAAAAACTATCTATATGATCATCTATTTTATATATATGTATTTCATCCTTCTCTACATGTTTATAGAGATTCACCTTGTCCATATAACCCTTTTCTTTAAATAATTTAATTGCATCCTTTCTTTTGATTTTTTCCCTTAAAATAGGTTTGTCCTCTTTTATTATTTCTTCCATTTTTTCTTTTATCATTCTTATTTCTTTAAAATTTATAGGTTTACTTTTCTTAATTTCTGTATAAAGTCCTTCACCTAAAGAATGTTCAATGTTTACATTAGCATCTGGAAACAACTCTTCACATGCCTTTATATATACAACAGTTAAAGTTCTTGTATATATCTTATATCCGTCCTTATCACTAATATCTATGAATTTTATTCTTTTTCCTTTTTCCGCTATATCTGTTAAAAGAAAAATTTCGTTATCTATTCTAGCTCCTAAATATTTTTTATGTTCTTCTTTATATACTAACTTTGCTACTTCTTCCAACGTAGAACCTTTGTCTAGTGTTTTTTCTCCTATTCCTTCTATATATAATTTTATTTTGCTCATATTTATTCCCCCTATTAAGACTTTAACTATATTATACTTATTATATATTAATATAGAACAATAAACTACTTATCATAAAAAATAGCAGAGTTGCCTCCGCTATTTTTCTATATATTAGGTTTACTTGGTTCTGATATACTAGATAATGCATCTCCTGCTTCATTTACAAAATTATCTCTTACTGCTACATCTCCTATAGCCAAAATCCCTACTAAAGTTCCATTGTCTACTACTGGTAAACGTCTTATTTGATGTTGTGACATGAGTTTTGTAGCTTCATCAAGATCTGTATCTGATGAAACAGAAATTGGATTTTTAGTCATTACATCTTTTATTGTATGATTTTCACCTTTTCCTTGGGATAAGCCTCTTACTACAATATCCCTATCTGTTACAATGCCTAAAAGCCTATTATTAAGATCGCAAACAGGAATACTTCCAATATTTAAATCCTTCATTTCATTTGCTATATATTCTATGGTACTATCTTCTCTTGCTATTTTAACTTCTCTAGTCATTGCATCTTTAACTTTCAAACTACCATCTCCTTTATAATTTATAATAGTTCAATATTAGGATATGTAGTTTGTTTTTTTTAATTCTTATTTAAATATCTTCTTTTCAATATCTTTTAAGATCTTAGGATATTCAGCAATAAACTCCTTTCCATTTAAATAATCTAAATTTGATAGTCCATTGAACTTGACTTTATATGCATGTAGAAATTGATTTTTTAAACCATATTTTTCCTTAAATATTTTATTTGTTTCTTTATCTCCATATTTTATATCTCCTAAAATAGGATGCCCAATAGACGAAAGATGTGCTCGGATTTGATGTGTTCTTCCAGTAATTAAATCAATTTCTAACAAGGAAAATTTTCCATTTGTATACAATAATCTTATTTTTGTATAAATTTCTTTTCCCTCTTTAGTATTCTTGTTAATTATTTTTACTGTATTGGTTTTTTCATCTTTTACTAGATATCCTTTAAGCAATATATCCTTATTAATTTCTCCTTTTACTACAGTCTTATAATATTTTTTTACTTTTCTATTTTTTATTCCTTCATTCATTTCCTTTAAAGCCTCATGATTTTTAGCTCCTATTATAATACCACTAGTATTTCTATCTAATCTATTGCAAATAGATGGAGTAAAAGTTTTCTCATATTCTGGATTATATTCCCCACTTTTATAAAGATAACTTATCATTCTATCAACTATATTGTTTTTATCATTTTCATCTGCTGAATGAGACAATATTCCTTTAGCTTTATTCATTAGAATAATATTTTTATCTTCATATATTATTTTGGGAATAGATAAAGATGTATCAATAAATTTTTTCTTTTCCATAAATTTATTTAAAGTTTCATCAGCAATATAAAGTTGAATTTTATCTCCCTCTAGAATAATATTATCTGGTTTAACTCTTTTGTTATTGAGTTTAATCCTCTTTTTTCTAATCATCTTGTATATAAAACTTTGGGGAGCTTTGGGTAAATATTTTTTTAAAAATTTATCAATTCTTTGATTGCTATCGTTCTTTTTTACAATTAATTCCCTCAAATTTCTTTCACCTTTCTTCTTTCTATTTTATTTTATTATGTTATAATAACATTATACACAAACCCTTAATAAAAACTCTACTCTATTTATCTATTGTATTGTAGAAAAAAGAGGTGAAAAAAGTGAAAAAATTTAGCGAGAAGCTAAAAGATTTCTTTTATGATGCTATTGACTACATATTAATGGGAGTTATTATAGTAGCAGTTGCAGGTATCATAGGATGGAGACTAGATGTGCTATTTGATGATGGTATTACTGAGGGGTCTCCTATAGGAAAAGAAATCGAATCATCAAAGGATAAAAAAATAGCTAGTCGAAATAGCACAAGCAACAAGAAATCGAAAACAGATGTGAAAAAGGAAGAGAAAAAAGAGGGCAAGAAAGAAGATAAAAAAGAAAATGATAAAAATGATGATAAATCGAAAAAGGAAGAATTAGTAAAAGTTAGTATCCCCAAAGGATCTGTTTCCGAAAATATTGCTGAAATTCTAAAAGATAATGGCCTTATAAAAGATGAATCTGAATTTATGGCCAAAGTTAAAGAGATGAATTTAGAGACAGGTTTAAAATATGGTGAATACGAAATAAATAAATCTTCTTCAATGGAAGATATTATTAAAAAATTAAGCAAATAAAAATAGTAGCCTAGGCTACTATTTTTTTACTTCTTAATAGGTTTCATTTATATATTCATCTATTAACGAAACCTTTTTTCCTTCAATAAATATTCCTTCTTTTCTTAATATCTCCAATAACCATTTGCTCTTAGAGTGAAATATAGCATATTCATAATCTTTTAATACTATTTCATAAAGTTTGTCTTTCAAAAATTTAGATTCCACTTTAATAAAATATGCTTCTATATTTTTAAAATCTAAAAACCTTAATAATTGCAATGTTGCCCTATCTTTTTCTCTATAATAATAATTGCCTTCGTTAAGATAATAAGTATAATATTTATCGGACTGACCTTCTCTTTTCATATCCTTAGCAAGCATAGTATAGTATTTAGCTAATACATTATAGTACTGATAATTGTACATACCTTTTTCATAACTATCTATTTGTGAAAAAGGTTTAACATTCATTTGTTCAACAAAATCAAAATTACCTTCTAAAAACTCTCTCTTACTTATATCTCCATTCTTATATTGGATTATAAGGGAGTTTCTATGGTCAAAAAAATTATCGAACAGACCTCTTCTCCTGCAATAAGCCAATTTTAAACACCCTATCTAATATCATATTTCTCAATTACTAATTATATTATATCATTAATTTAGAGATTTTGTTCACTTTAACGTTAATATTTTTTATTATTCTTTTTTAAAATTTTGGATTTCTTCTTTACTTAGCTCCCTATATTCTCCAGGAAGAAGCTTTTCGTCTAATTTAATATTTCCCATAGACATTCTTTTTAAATACACAACTTCCATGTCTATAGCTTCAAACATTCGCTTTACCTGGTGAAATTTCCCTTCAATTATTGTTAAATAAACTTTAGATATATAATTTGACTCAATTATTTCTAATTTAGAATCTAAAGTCTTGTATCCATCATCCAAAATTATTCCATCTTTAAACAAACTAATATACTTTTCATCTACATATCCATCTACTTCTACATAATATTTTTTATTTACTCTATTTTTAGGTGACAATAATTTGTGAGTAAATCTTCCATCATTAGTTAGTATCAAAAGTCCCTCTGTATCCTTATCTAACCTTCCTGCTGGATATGGATTAAAAGATAAATATTTTCTATCTAATAGATCTAAAACAGTGCTAAAAAAAGGATCTCTAGTAGATGAAATCACTCCCTTAGGTTTATTCATCATAATGTAAATATATTTTTTATATTCTACTATTTCTCCATCTATGTTTATTTCATCTTTATATGGATCAACTTTTATTGAATTGTTTTTTGCAACCTGACCATTGACTATTACCCTACCATTTTTTATATACTGCTTTATTTCTTTTCTACTACCATATCCCATATTGGAAAGTACTTTATCTAATCGTTCTTTTTTAATCATTGAACCCTCCTTAATCTACTCTACAATTATATTATACACTATTTTTATTATTTATTTCAAAGTATTGATATTAGAATAATTTATATGAAATAAGATAAAATAATAATATATTTTCTATAACAAATATAGAAAGGAGAATACTATTGAGAGTAGATAAGACTGATTCACCATTAGATGGTGTTAAATGTGTTGTTAATACTTGTCAGTACCATGAGCAAGGAGATTATTGTACTGCCGAAGCCATAGAAATTCAACCTAGAAATGCTACCTCTACAGAAGAAACAGATTGCGCAACATTCTCTCCAACTACAAGAGGATAAAATAAGGCAGAATCTTCTGCCTTATTTTATTTCTAATTCTTCAGCCTTTACTTTTAAAGTTTCAGGAATCTGAGCTAAAGTATAATCTAACCCAATATAAATTTCTGTATTAAACTTTTCACTTATTATTTCTAAGGTTTCATATAGGTTTTTTAAATCTTCTGTGCCTATGTCTATGATTTTATATATACCATCTACATAAATCTTTTCTAAATCATAATCCATGCCAATAATACCACATAAAAAGCCATAGAAAGATTCAATATTTTTTATATTGAACTCCATGGCATTTATCAATCTTACTGAAGAATCAAGACTAAATATATGGTTGTCATCCACATCAATAAAAGCAATATTTCCATTTCCGATTTTTATTTCTTCATTTGCCATTTCAATTAAACGCTTAGTTTTACCAGTACCTTTAGTACCACAAATAAATTTCACCATTTCTACCACTCCTCCAACCTTATATTTAAAAACCTTGTATAAGTATATTTTCTACAAAGAAATAGTTTTTCCTTCATTTTTTTCATTATTTCTTAAATTTTTTTAAAGCTTTTCCATTTAAATAGTTGCATCTCTTTCCTTGATAAGTTTTTCTCATCTCCATATTTTTAACAATACTATCTCTAATTTTCCACCAGCTCTCATTCCAGTTTACAAAAAGAGAATTTTCTTTCGGAGCTCTCCCAATAATTCTTTGAACTATTATATCCTCATTTAAATACTCTAAAAATGTAATAACTCTTTCCATATATTCCTCTTTTGAAATTATAGATATCTTTCCCTCATTGTATAGACTTCCTAAAACCGTATCTTCTAAAATATAAAGAGCATGAAGTTTTACTTCATCTAATTTAAGAGCAGAAACAATCTTAGCACTTTCTATTACATCATTTTCATCATCCCAAGGTAAATTTAGTATTAAATGGGCACAAGTTCTGATTCCATATTTTTTACATAGTAAAACACTATCTATGAACTCAGCCAATGTATGTCCTCTATTTATTTTATAAAGAGTGTGATAATTAACAGTTTGAAGACCTATTTCCATTGTAATCTCCAAATTGTATTTTCCTTTAATTTCGGATAAAAATCGCAAATATTCTTCATTAACACAGTCTGGACGAGTAGATATAGATATGCCTACTATATCCTCTACTATAGATTCTTTTATCACCTTTTTAAATTCTTCTATAGGCATATAGGTATTAGTAAAATTTTGAAAATAGCTTATAAACTTATTAGCTTTATACCTTTTGCTTATATATTCTTTATTTTTTATAACCTGATCTTTTACAGAAATTCTACTAGGTAAGTTCTCAAAAGAACCTCCTTCTTCACCACAAAATATGCATCCACCAACTCCTACACATCCATCCCTATTTGGACAAGTTAGAGGTAGTTTTATAGGAAGTTTATAAACTTTTTCTCCAAATCTATCTTTTAAATAATTTGAATAAACATTATATACAGTTATACTGCTCAAAATATCACATCCTTTAATATTTAAATACTATTTAAAATAGTATTATACAATAAAACGCAGGTCAAGTATTTATATACTGACCTACGTTTAGTTTATAGGTTTTCTTTTATAAAATTTAATACTTCTTCTGCATGTCCTTTAGCCTTAACTTTTCTAAACTCTTTTACAATATTTCCTTCCTTGTCTATAATAAAAGTAGATCTTTCAACGCCTATATATTCTTTTCCGTACATCTTTTTAGGTTTTAATACATCATATATTTCATGTACTTTTTTATCCTCATCACTTAATAATAAAAATTGAAGATCTAATTTATCAATAAACTTAGCATGAGATTTCAAACTATCTTTACTAATTCCTAATATTATAGTATCTAGTTTTTCAAACTCTTCATGTAAATCCCTAAACTCTGAAGCTTCTATTGTACAACCTTTGGTATTATCCCTTGGATAAAAATAAAGAACTACATTCTTTTTTCCTAAATAATCTTCTAAAGAAATCTCTCTTCCACTAGTTTCTTTCAATGTAAAATTTAGTGCTTTCATTTTGCTCACTCCTTTACAATTTTAATACCCATTTTAAAGTATGAGCAACACCATTTTCATTATTATTTTTTTTTGTTATAATATCTGAGACCTTTTTTGTCATCTCCGTAGCATTTTTCATAGCTATTCCAAGTCCTGCATTTTTAATCATTGCTATATCATTATTGTCATCACCTATTGCGATAATCTCTTCAGGTAAAATCCCTTTTTTCATTCCATACTCCTCTAAACTTAGCCATTTTGTACCACATGGATTCATTACTTCTAAAAGTCCAACTCTATCATTTATATGGGAACCAGTTAAATTATACATTATATGTGAATTGTATTTTTCAGGATATTTATCTATTAAATATAAATAAAATTCCTCCAGTTCTTTTTTTATTCCCATATATACCACTGCCAAAACCTTAGGATTGGAAACTTTAAAAACATTTTTCACCTTTTTAAATCTATCAATATTGTCTGCTAAATAATTGTGATATTTAAAATTATCTTTATCTAATTCAATAATCATATCATATCCATCATCATAACCATCTACATGGACAATAGGGTACAATCCTTTCTTTTTTCCTTCCTCTACTAGAATATGAAAATCATCTATATTTAAATATTTTTGTATTAATATTTCGTCATCCTTCATTCTTCTAACTATATTTCCATTGTTAGCCATTATAACTAACTCACTATCTATATTTTTAACCTTCTCTTTAGCAGACCAATACCTTCTTCCTGTAGCAATAACTATTTCATAACCTCTATCAATTGCTTTCTTTAAAGTTTCTAGATTTTCCTCCGATATTCTTTTATCATCAGTAAGCAATGTACCATCTAAATCAATAGCAATTAATTTATACATCTATATCACCTAAGTCCCCTTCATATTTTACTGTTCTAATAATTGTAGTATTCAATAAAAGATTTGTAAAGATAATAATGGTCATCTACTCCCCCTAATTCTCTTACTGAATGCATACTAAGTATAGGGTTTCCTATATCTACAGATGGAATATCTAACTGTGTAGAAGAAATGGGTCCAATAGTTGAGCCGCCTCTTTCATCCGATCTATTTACAAACTTCTGAACAGGTACTCCTGCAACTTTGCAAATACTTTCATATACAGTAGAAGATATACTATCTGTAGTATAAGCTTGGTTTGCACTTAATTTTATAGCAGGACCACCATTTATAACGGGTCTATTCGTTGGATCCTGTTTTTCTACATAATTTGGATGTACTCCATGAGCCATATCTGCTGATATTAAAAATGAATTAGAAAGACTTCTATAGAAATCTTCTCTATCTCCTCCTAGAGATAAGCATATTCTTTCTAAAACTGTTCTTAACATAGGGCTTGCTGCCCCTTGCTTTGTTTGACTTCCTACTTCTTCATTATCAAATAATATCATTACATTAGTTTTTCTGTTCACTTTTGAGTTTATAAGTCCTTTAATTCCTGCATGGACCATAGCTAAATCATCTAATTTTCCACAAGATATAAATTCATTATTTAATCCCATTATTTTTCCCTTTTCATATTCATATAGGAACAAATCAAAGTCTAAAATATCCTCTACCTCTACATCCAATTTTCTTCCAATTTTATTAGCTAAAAAGTTTTCTTTTTCAAATTCTTCATTAACTATAGAAAGCAAAGGTAAAGTCTCTTTTTGAGTATTTAACTTGATTCCTTCATTTACTTTTCTATTCATATGTATAGCTAAATTTGGTATAATCATTAAAGGCTCGTCTATATTTATAAGATAAGTTTTTGGAGAGAATAAATCTTTCCCTTTTATTGTTATTCTTCCTGCCAATGATAATGGTCTATCAAACCAAGTGTTTAATATAGGTCCACCATATACTTCAGTATTAAGTCTTAGATAGGTATTTTCTTCTATTATTTCTGGATTAGGCTTTATTTTAAATGTAGGTGAGTCTGTATGAGCACCTATAAGTTTGAAACCTTCTTTTTCAATATCTCCTTTTCCTACTACAAAAGCAATAAGAGCAGAATCATTTTTAGTTACAAAATATTTTCCTTCTTTTTTAATATTCCATCTTTCACTGAAATTCAATTCTGTAAATCCATTATAAACCAGTTCCTCTTTAACATTTTCTACCACGTGAAAAGCACTTGGACTTTTCCCAATAAAGTCTATTAGATCTTGAGCAAAGTTTAATTCCTTAGTCAAAAAAATCATCCTTTCCATTTATTTTTTTTAAAAAAGTACCCCAACTAAAAGTTGAAGTACTTTTTTAAAATAAATTTTTTCTATTCTTCTTCTTCAATATCTTCCTCATCTACAAATAATGTATAAAAAGCTTCTGAAACTAGTTCAAATTCTTCATCACTTTCTATTTGTTCTAATTCTATTCCATCTTCAACTTCCATGTATTCATATAAAAGTACTTCATCTTCCCCCATAGGAACTAGTGCAATATATGTCTTGTCTTCTATCTCAAACAAACCTAGTACATTACACTCCATTTCACTACCATCTTCTAGTGTAAGATATATTATACCAGGTTCTTCATGATCATGGTCATGGTGACAACCACATTCACAATCCTCTTCTGAATGATTGCAGCAATCATGGTTTTCTTCATGTTTATTAGTCATATTCATTCTCCTTTATAATTTATTATTTAATACATATGCTTATAATATCCTATTTTAGATTATAAGTATATATAAAATTTTATTTTATTTCCTCAAGAACTCCAAGTAAGAGTTCCCATGTCTTTTTAGTGGAAGATATACTCAATTTTTCTTCTGGAGTATGAACCCCATACATATTTGGTCCAAAGGAAACCATATCCATTTCTTTGAATTTTGCTTTAAAAAGTCCACATTCAAGACCTGCATGAATTGCAGCTATTTCTAATTCTTTCCCAAACTTTTCCTTATAAACCCTTTGAAACACTTTTCTTATATAAGAATCTTCTTCATATTCCCATTCTGGATATGAAGCATAGCTTTCCCAATTCCCACCTAGCATATCTGCTATAATAGCCATTTGATTTGCTATATCTTTTCTTAAACTTCTTACAGAACTCCTTATAGAGCTTTCAAAAATAACTACATTTTCTAGAGTTTTTACTATACCTAGATTATTTGAGCTTTCTACTAAGTCTTCTATTTCCCTACTCATAGTTTGAACACCATTGGGCATTAATATTAAAGTTCCAATTATTTTTTTAGTAGTATCATCACTAAATACTTTGTTTATATTTAATTCGCTTTTCTTCATTTCTATTCTAATATTTTTATCTGTTAATTTGAACTCATTTTTAAATGTTTTCTCCATATCTTTAATTATTTTTTCAAAAATCTCTTTACTATCCTCATTAATTGTAACTAAAGCCTTTCCACTTCTTGGAATAGTATTAGTCTTTGCTCCCCCTTCAATCTCAGCAAGATTAAAATCTATTTTCTTTCTAAGCTCATACAATAACCTTCCCATCAACTTATTTCCATTTCCTCTACCTTCATCTATCTCCATACCTGAATGTCCGCCTTGAAGACCTGTTATTTCTATTATATAAGGAGCTTTATTTTCATCACTTTTTTCCCATATTATAGGTATTTCAACTCTATCTCTTTCTCCCCCAGCACAACTTACTAACAACTTGCCTTCTTCCTCTGAATCTATATTTATTAAAATTTTCCCCTCAATATCCTTTGGATTTAATGCATTTGCTCCATCCATTCCAGTCTCCTCCGAAGTAGTTGCAAGTACTTCTAATGGTGGATGAGGAATATCTTTAGAATCAAGGATTGCTAAACACATAGCAACTGCAATTCCATTGTCTGCACCTAGTGTAGTACCAGTCCCCTTTATATAGTCTCCATCTATTTGGAGCTTAATTGGATCTTTGGAAAAATCATGCTCTACATCAGCATCCTTTTCACATACCATATCCATATGGCCTTGTAAAACTACTGTTGGTGCATTTTCATATCCTTTTGTACCAGGTTTCTTTATTATAATGTTTAACGCTTTATCCTGAATCACCTCAAGATTATGCTCTTTTGCAAAATTTAATAAATAATTACTTACATTTTGTTCTTCTCCCGAACAACGTGGTATTCTAGTTAAATCTTCAAAATAATAAAATACTCTTTCTGGTGTTATCTTTTCCAAAATTCTTGACATAAAATCATCCCTTCATAATTTATATTTCTAGTATATACTTACTTTCAAATCCAAATACATCTACTACTTTTATAGCTATATTTCTTCTATCCTTTTTGGAAACTTTTAGTTCAACGAATCTATTAATTTCATAAATATTTTCTTCTCTGAAATCTTGCCATCTACTAATGAATATCTCTCCATTATAATCTGGATCGATACTTATATAATCTATTAAATTTAGAGAATTCTCCTTCAATACATCCTTAACTATTTTTCTGTATTTTTCTTCAATTGGAATATTATTTATATCTATTTTATACCCTTCTAGACTAAAGCTAATTAGTTCCTTCTCATCTTCTAAACTTTTTTTATGGATTTCTCCAATACTTAATTCTCCATTATGTACTAAATCGTAACCTTTTAACCCTTGAAGTAAGAACTGCTCTCCCTCCATATCTATAAGCCTTTTTTCTACGGTTAGAGCAGAATTAGTACCTATATCTGATAATATCCATCTTCTATTAAGCCTTTCTGCTACTACTCCAGTAGTACCACTTCCTGCAAAAAAATCTGCCACTATTGAATTTTCATCAGTTGATGATAATATTATTCTTTCTAGAAGTTTTTCAGGCTTTTGGGTTGCATACCCTACTCTTTCCTTGGAAGTTCTTCCTACCATATCTATATTCCAAACATCTTTCATATTAACTAATGTATACCAACCTATATCATCAACAAATTCTTCTACCCCCTTAAATCTATAGGGTTTTAATCCTCTATTATAGGACTTTTCTTTCTGAGAATTGAAAATATAATTTTTCGTTTTGGAATACAATAATATAGTATCATGTTTTCTTGCAAAATATTTTTTACTTACTCCTCCAGATTTATAATTCCAAATTATTTCATTTAAAAACATATCTTTGCCAAATACTTCATCCATAATAATTTTTACATAGTGAACTATATGCCAATCAAGATGTACATAGATACTTCCCTTATCACTTAATAAGTCTTTCATAAGTAAAAGTCGAGGATATAGCATTTTTAAATAGGAAACCACTCCCTCTTCCCAAAAATCCGAGTAGGCAAATTTTTCTACAGTAACTGTTTTGCCATTTAAAGGCAATCTTATTTTTGAATTATAATTAGCTTTTGATAAAAAGGGAGGATCTATATATATAAGGTCTATTTTTCCTTTCATTGAAGAACAACCTTCTCCTTTTAAAACTGACTTCATTGTATATAGGTTATCGCCATAAATAAATCTATTAGTAATTTCCCTTTCTTTATATTGGCTAATTTTCCCTTTGAATAATCCATCTCTTTCCCTAGACGGAACTACTATAGCTTCCGTTTTAATATTATGATCTTCATTTAAAATCTTTTCTACTTCTATTTTACCATTCTTTAATATATTAGGAAGCTCATTTATTATTGATTTCCCACCCATATTTTCCTCCTTTAAAAATTCTTATATAGCTTTTATTCTATAAATTTTTAAAAATACCTTTATTCCCCTTTATATTATTATTTTTTTAAGATATAATCCTATTTAAATAACAATATAAGGGGGAGACTTTATGGATATATACAATTCCTTAATAGTAGAACTTCCTGAAGATATTAAAAAAACTATCTATTTTGGTGATTATGACAAGGCATTGAAACTCATAGACATATACATGGATAGAAATATTCCAAATATACTTAGGAATAGACTAGAGTATGAAAAAGATAGAATTAGGAGGTTAAAAGATGACTATATCTATAGTTTTGATGAAGCTTTTGAGTTAGCTTCATCAAAAATTGAAGGATTTGCAAAAGAAGAATTAGAAAAAATGAAAGATGAAAGGTATGCAGAATGGGTTTACATTGATGGAGAAGTCAAGTTCATTGATTCATTTTTAAATAATATTATTAAAGTCAATAAAAATTTTAAAAAAAGACTTATAGATAAGAATACGGATAATAAGGATTCCCAACTAGTTGAAAAAACTATAGATGAAATAATATCAAGTAGAGAAAAAAAATATTTTATTCATCTTAGAACTGGAATTAAATTAAAAGAAAGAAAAGCTAGAGTTGGTGAGTCAGTTAAAGTGCATATTCCTATTCCCCAAAATGCACAGCAAATAAAAAACATTAAAATACACAATACATCTCATAATCCAAAGTTTATAGCACCAGAAAATCATCCTCAAAGAACAATTTATTTTGAAGAAGAAGTAAATGGTGGAGATATATTTACTGTAGAATATTCATATGAAAATCATATTAAATATAATGATCTAAAGCCAGAAATAGTTTCAAAAAATCAGCCAAGTTTTTATACTGAAGAATGGATTCCCCATATTAGATTTACTCCATTCTTAGTAGAGTTAACTAATGAAATAATAAAAGATGAAAAAAATCCACTTATAAAGGCAAGAAAAATATATGATTATATAACTAAAAATGTACAATACTCTTATATGCCTCAATATGCAACTATAACAAATATTCCAGAATATTGTGCTTATAATTTAAAAGGAGATTGCGGTGTTCAAGCAATATTATTTATAACTCTTTGTAGAATTGCTAATATTCCAGCCCGATGGCAATCAGGCCTTTATTCAAGCCCTTATTATATAGGTTGTCATGATTGGACGGAGTTTTATATTGAACCTTATGGATGGATTTTTGCAGATCCATCTCATGGTGGCGGTGCTTTAAGAAACGGAAATGAAAAAAAGTGGAATTTCTTTTTTGGAAATCTTGATCCATTTAGAATGGTTGCAAATTCTGAGGTGAATTATGATTTTATACCTGCTAAAAAACACTATAGGCAAGATCCTTTTGACAATCAAATTGGGGAAATAGAATATGAAGATAGATTTTTGTACGACGATGAATATGAAGCTATACTAGAGATAATTAATATACATGAAATATAAGGGAATTTGTTAATAAGAAAACCTGAGATAAAAATAACTGTTGTTGACAAAAAGAAAAAGGCAATTGTCATTATGCTCATAAAATAGGAGATACTTTTAATTTTAGTACAGATCGTGGAAAACCATGTCCTATGGCTAGCCATACTATGTTTCCTTATATAGATATATTAAGATATGGAGGAGAATTGCCTAAAAATAAAGATGGTGATATTCTAGTTTCTTGCCCTGATGCTGAAGTTATAACGGTATTTAAATTAGAAAAAATTAAGGAATAATTTGGAGTTGGCTGTCTTTTTAAGACAGCCAATTATTTTAAATAAGCCATTATTCTATTATATTAATAGTTTTTGCAGTACCTTGCACTGGATGAGATTCAGCCACCGGACCATCAAATATAACTTCAATAATTTGTCCTTCTTCTAAATCTTCGGCATTTATTTCCTCATCATCTTTATATATCTTAGTGCTATCTTTAATGGCTACGTTAGCCTTATCATACATAGCATTCTCTTCTATATCTCCTTCAATTAAAACACTTGTTATTTCCTCTTCTACAATATGTATCTCTGTTATTTTTCCCTTTATTCCAACTTGTTCTTCTTTCTTATTACATCCCATAAGCAAAAATATAGTTACCAAAGTTAACAATATTCTAATTATTCTTTTCACTAAAACACCTCCCTTTATACACTAATATTATCATAATTAAAGCAAAAAGCACTTAACTTTTTAGCTAGATGTTTAAACAAAATTTTACAAAATCTTCTATAAATTCTTTAGGTCCATTATCTAAATATACAAAGTTAAATTCCTTTTTTATTTCAAAATCTTTTGTCGGAACTATTTCTTATAGTTTCATAGTCTACTGTAGAAAGGTGTAGTATTGATTAATACAATATCTACTAAAATAAAGTAGACGAATTTCTATAAATTAAAAGAAATTCGTCTACTTTATTTTACCTTTATTTAAATATTAAACTTTGTATATCCTTCCTTATTCCGGGCTCTTCCATTTTCTTAAGATCTTCAGGCAACTTTTCTTTATCCCCGTATTTTCCTACTGCAATAACTGTTATAATTGAATAATCTTCTGGTATATTATATACTTCTCTAGATTTCTTCTTTTTAAATCCTCCCATTGCATGAGTAATAAGCCCTCTTCTTTCAGCCTCTATAGACATATAACCCCAAGCAGTACCTGCATCAAATATACTCCAATTATTTATCTTTCCATTGTAATCAAAAGTTTTTTTAGATAAAATCATTATAAGTACTGGAGCATTATCTGACCAAACTCTGTTAGAATCAACAATTACACTCCTCATTTTTTCTAGCTCCTTATCAGATTTAGCCACAATAAATCTCCATGGCTGCTCATTATAACAGGAAGGAGCATATCTTGCTGCTTCCAATAAAGCTATTATATCTTCATCAGATATCTTTTCTTTGCTAAAAGCTCTTGGCGACCATCTTTCTTTTATCTCCTTTAAAATCTCAGTACTAAAATCTCTTTTCCTCATAATATCAACCTTTCAAAATATTCTCTTATTTAATATCTTCCCTATTAAATATTAAATAATCATACTTTACCTAACCTATAACAATAATCTTTCCTTTTTCAAGGGATTCTTTCATATTAATTATTCTTTGATTAGAAGAACCCTTAAATTTTAACATTAGACTTTTTTTATCTAATTCAAATCTTCCATCAACTAATATATCTGTAGTATAAAATAAATCTCTCCACCCTGGAACTAAATCTAATTTTTCTAAAATTTCTTCATAGATATATCCTGTATAGGTCATTACATTTAAGCCCAATTTTTTAACTTTTTTAGCTAAAATAGCAAAACTTTCTGCTTGTTCAAAGGGATCGCCACCACTTAGCGTTATACCATCTAATAATGGGTTTTCATTTATTAAATTTATTATGTCATCTATCTTCATAAACTTGCCTCCCTCAAGAGAATGGCTTTCTGGATTATGGCAACCTGGGCAATGATGTCTACATCCTTGCCCAAATACTACTAATCTTATTCCTGGACCATCTACTATAGATTCTTCTACTATTCCAGCCACCTTTATATATGTCTTCATATAAGACACCTCTTATTTATGAGAGCAGGAAAAATGTTTCACTCTATCATTTTCCTCAGCTCTTTTTGCATTATTAAACCTATCTAGTGTTCCTACAAGATACCCAGTTATACGGCGAATTCTTTGGAACTTTATATCTCCTTCCTCTCTTCCACATTTAGGACATGTATCTCCTATAATACCTGTATATCCACATACTGGATCTCTATCTACAGGATGATTTATAGAACCATATCCAACTCCTGATTCTTTCATTGCCCTTACTATCTTTTCGAAAGCTTCAAGATTTTCAGTTGGATCTCCATCTAGTTCTATATAGGTAATATGTCCTCCATTAGTAAGTTCATGATAAGGAGCTTCTGTTTTAATCTTATGGAAAGCATTAGTTTCATAATATACTGGTACATGGAAACTATTTGTATAGTATTCTCTATCTGTAACTCCTTCAATATCTCCAAAAACTTTCTTATCCATTTCTACAAACCTACCTGCAGTTCCTTCTGCTGGAGTAGCTATAAGAGAAAAATTCATATTATATTTTTGACTTGCTTCATCCATTCTCTTACGCATATGTCCTATTATTTCTAAACCTAATTTTTGAGATTCTTCTGATTCCCCATGATGTTTACCTGTTAAAGCTTTTAAACATTCTGCAAGACCAATAAATCCTGCAGTAAGAGTGCCATGTTTTAAAACTTCCCTTACTTCATCTTCTCTATCTAATTTATCGGAATCTAGCCAAACACCTTGCCCCATCAAGAAAGGATAGTTCTTTACCTTTTTACGAGCCTGAATTTCAAATCTTTCTACTAATTGATTTACGACTAAATCTATAGTTTCATCTAATTGTTCAAAAAATAAATCAATGTTTTTCTCACTTTTCAAAGCTAATCTTGGAAGATTAATAGTAGTAAAACTTAAATTTCCTCTTCCATATATAATTTCCTTAGAAGGATCATATACATTAGCTGCTACCCTAGTCCTGCATCCCATATATGCTATTTCTGTTTCAGGATGACCTGATTTATAATACTGTAGATTATAAGGTGCATCTATAAAAGAGAAATTAGGAAATAATCTTTTTGCACTTACTCTACAGGATAATTTAAATAAATCATAATTTGGATCTCCTGGATTATAATTTATTCCTTCTTTAACCTTAAATATTTGAATAGGAAATATTGGTGTCTCACCATTTCCAAGGCCAGCTTCTGTAGAAAGAAGAAGATTTTTCATAACCATTCTAGCCTCTGGTGAAGTATCAGTTCCATAATTTATAGAACTAAAAGGTATTTGTGCTCCTGCTCTGCTATGCATTGTATTTAAATTGTGAATAAGGGCCTCCATGGCTTGATAAGTTTTTCTATCCACTTCTTTAATGGAGTTTTTTTCAACAAAGTCCTGTATTTTATTAACTAAAGACTCATTCTTTAGAAAATCTGATATAGAATTTTTTTGAAAAAAATTCAAAAGGTATTTCTTCTCTAATTTTTTATATTCTTCATTCTCTTCTAAAGTGGGAATTAATCCATGTTCTTCTTCTATTTTCTCAAATATATCCATTAAATCTGATTCAGAGTCTTTTCCTACTACAAAGGATATAGACTTAACTAAATTTTGTCTATAGATCTTTTTATAAGTCTTCTTCACTCCTGGAGCCATTGAATAATCAAAATTAGGTATACTCTGGCCTCCATGTTGATCGTTTTGGTTTGATTGTATAGCAATACAAGCTAATGCTGCATAGCTTTGTATATCCTTTGGTTCTCTCAAGTATCCATGACCTGTACAAAATCCACCTTTAAATAAATTTAATAAATCAATTTGACAACAGGTAGTAGTTAATGTTAAAAAATCCAAATCGTGTATATGTATATCTCCATTTTTATGGGCATGAGAATGATCTGGATTTAGTATGAATAGATCATAAAATTGTTTTGCTCCCTCAGAACCATATTTAAGCATAGTTCCCATAGCTGTATCTCCATCTATATTTGCATTTTCTCTCTTTAAATCATTGTCTTTGGCTTCTTTAAAAGTTAGATCTTCATACACCTTCATAAGTCTATTGTCCATTTCTCTAGCTTTGGTTCTATCTGCCCTGTAGAGAATATATTCCTTTGCAGTTTGTGCATGACCATATTCTATAAGTACTTTTTCAACTATATCTTGAATATCTTCAACACCTGGTATTTCTCCTGTATGGTCTTCTTCTAGACATATTGCCACTTCTTCAGCCAATTTTAATGCAGTATCATAATTTTGACCTCCAACAGCTTGAGCTGCTTTAAAAATTGCATTTGCAATTTTTTCTATATTAAATGGCACCTCTCTCCCATCCCTTTTTTTAATCTTTGTAATCATATAATTTGCCTCCTTGTTATATTTGCCCTTTTATTTTTTATTTTTTGTGATAAACTATATTAGTGTATCTTTTAATTATATGGAATTTACTACATATTGTTATTATATGATAACAGATTACCATATATTGTGTCAATGTGCTTTTAAAATATTTTTACCATTTTAGTCAACTATATCCTATATATGTCATTAAAAAAGAGAACCCTTTTCGGTTCTCTTCATTGTTTTAACTTAAAAAGCTATAACTATTCCCCCATCATTAGCATAAACAGAGCTAAGTCCTGCCATTTCTACAACTATAATATCCTTAAAATTATATCTTTTACTTATTTCATCTTTAAGTTTAATTGCTCTTTCTTCTGCATTACAGTGAGAAATTCCGAGAATTTTATTTTCAAAATTATTTCCCTCTTCTCCTATTATATCTACCAATCTTTTAAAAGCCCTTTTGGTTCCTCTTATTTTATCCACTAGTTTAATATTGCCATCTTTATCTGAACCCATAATTGGTTTTATAGATAAAATAGAAGCAATATGTCCTGCAATTTTAGTCATTCTTCCGCCCTTAATTAAATTATCTAAATTTTCTAAGATGAAAAAAGTCTTTAGTCCATCAATATACTCCTCTACTTTATTAACTATATCTAATTTATTATATTGTTTTTGTATAAGTTCAAATATCTTCATGGTGATCAATGTTTCTCCTATTGAAGCTGTTTTAGAATCAAATACATGTATAAACTTTTCCATATTGTCTGCAATAATATTTTTAGCAAGTATAGCAGCATTATAAGTCCCACTTAATTGAGAAGACAATGTTACTACAAAAATATTATCTTTTTTTTCATATTCTTTTAGAAAATCTCCAGGAGATGGACTAGATGTTCTCACATGATCTTTACTATTTTTCATATCAGTTAGTAATTTAGATACATCTAGATTTTCATCATCTACAAGAGATTTGTCATCTATATTGATTTTTAATGGTACTAATCCTATGTTCATTTGTTCTTTTAACTCTTCATTTAAGTCACAGCTACTATCACTAACTATTTTGTATTCCATTACTTCACCCCATCCTGTTTTAGTTAACGTGTCTTCATACTATCATTAATAATGTTAACTTACAATAGGAAGATTATTAATTATATATATTTAAAATCAAACATAGTCTAATTTCTAACTATGCATCCAAATTTATATGACAATAGCCTCCTGGATTCTTCTTTAAATAATCTTGATGATATTCTTCTGCATCATAAAAACAAAGAAGGGGTTTTATCTCTGTAACAATAGAGTCATTATACTTTTTCTGTTCTTCTTTTAAAGTTTTTTCAATAGTTGGAAAATCACTTTCATCTATATAATATATACCTGTCCTGTATTGATGTCCTATATCTGGACCTTGTTGATTCAATAACGTAGGATTTATTATCTTCCAAAATTTATATAATAATTGTTCTAAAGAAACTATATCTTCATCATACTTTACATAACAAGCTTCCGCATGACCAGTCATTCCTGTACACACTTCTTCATAACTAGGATTTTTTACTCTACCATTAGCATATCCTACCTTTGTCTCTTTAACCCCATCAATTCTGGATATATACTCTTCTACTCCCCAAAAACAACCTCCTGCCAAAACTATTTCCTTCATATATATCACCTCATACTTAGTATACCCATATTAACTAAAAGTTAAGGCTACTAAAAATAAATTAGTTAAACAAACTAACTAACCACGGTGCTAAAAAAACAGTCATAAGTCCTGCAACACTTATAGATAAAGATCCCATAGCTCCTTGAACTTCTCCTAATTCCATAGCCCTAGCTGTTCCTAATGCATGAGCTCCATTGCCTAATCCTATTCCTTGAGCTATTTCATTTTCAATTTTAAATATTTTATATATATAGGGACCTACTATATTTCCAACAATTCCTGTAATAACTGTTACCGCCATTGTTAAACTAGGTACTCCCCCTATTTCTCTAGATACCTCCATAGATATAGCTGCAGTTACAGATTTAGGTATAAGAGACAACACTATAATTTCATCTAGTCCAAATAATTTACTTAAATAGTATATGCTTATTATAGCTGTCAATACACCTACAAATATTCCTACTAAAATAGGCAAACTATTTTTTTTAAGGTTTTCAATTTGCTTATATAACGGCACTACAAGAACTACAGTAGCTGGTCCCAATAAAAAGCTTATTATGCTTCCACCTTTATTATAAGTTTTATAATCAATATTAAAAATCAATAGAAAACTTATAATGATTGTTACAGAAATAAGAAGAGGATTGAAAAAACTTATTTTAGTTTTTTTATTTATAAATACTCCTATTTCAAAAGCTAAAATAGAAATCAAAACTCCAAATATAGGTGTATCAATATATTTAGTCATTTCCTCCATCTCCCTTCTGTAGTCTTTCCAATGCTTGTACTATAAATCCAGTAACTCCTATAACTATAATAGTTGACAATATAGTAACCATTAAAATTGGAAGCCATTGCTGTTTAATATGTTCTGATGAGGAGATTATCCCTACTGCTGCTGGTATAAAGAAAAAAGTTATATTTTCTAACAGAAACTTACTTACATCTTCTATCATATCAACTTTTATAACTCCTATAATAAGGCATATTAAAAGAACTACCATTCCTATAATAGTCCCTGGGATAGGCAATCCTATAATATTTTCAAGCATATGTCCCATAAGAAGTACTCCAAATATTATAACTAATTGTCTAAAGATTTTCATATAAATATTCCCCCTCTTAATCTAAAAAATAAAGAGTTTCTGCATATAATTTATTCTTACCCAAGAATACAATTCTTAAAATTATTAAAAAATTAAGGAAGAGGGATAGACTTTCTAAAATATATTTATTATGCTAGTAGCATAATAAATATATTTTCTAACTTACATACTTTCAGTTACATTTCTAACCCATTTCTTAGAAATAAGTCTAGGTACACCGATAGCAGCTTTTACTACTTCTTCTAATGATACTAATGCTACAACTATATGTACTGGTAATTTTAAAAATAATGCTCCTAGAAAAGCCATAGGTACTCCTACTAACCATACTGCACCTAATTCTAGAAATAGTGAAAACTTTGTGTCACCACCACCCCTTAATACACCTACTATCATAGTTCCATTAAACATCTTTAAAAAGAAAACTATTCCAATTACCTTAAGAGTTCTTTTAGCAATTTCATATACTTCAGGAGTTAATTTTCTAAAAAGTTTAAGTACTATTCCTGATGAGAAAAACAGTCCAATCCCAAGAACAACTCCAGTCATAGTAGCTATCATTAAAAATCTTTTTGAATACTCAACTACTAATTCTTCCTCCTTAGCACCTATTTTATTTCCTACCATTACAGTTGCTGAATTAGCCAATCCCCTTGAAATCACCATAAATATATTTTGCACAGTAGTAGCTATTTGAACTGCTGCTATAGCCTCTTTACCTATTCTTGCATAGGCTATAGAATACATAATATTTCCTAAAGCCCAAATTGCTTCATTTAAAATAACAGGATAGGTAGTTTTTATATATTTTATAAAAAAATTCTTCTCCCAACTAGTTAATTCTTTTATACTTGCTGACAAAACCCCTCTCTCTGAATAAATAGCATATAATATGAATCCTAGCTCTACTATTCTAGCTATCAACGTTCCATATGCAGCCCCTTTAACTCCTAGTCTAGGTAAACCAAATTTCCCAAATATAAGTAAATAATTAAAAAAAGTATTCGTTACAAAAGATATAGCACTAACTACCATAGGCATCCTAGCCTGTCCTATACTTCTAGCAGCTACACTATAGGAAAAACCAATAGCTGTTATAATATAGCTCAAAGATACTATCTTTAAATAATCTGCACCTAGAACAACAACTTCTGCATCCTTAGTAAATATTTTCATTAAAAATTCAGGCATGAAAAAAGCAGCAATAGTGAAAACTATTCCAACTATACTACCTAAACAAATTGCTAATCCTAGTATTTTTCTTATATTCTTAATATCTTCCTTTCCCCAAAATTGAGATATAAATATAGACGAACCACTATTTATGCCAAATACTATAAGCATATAAAAGAAAAATACTTGATTAGCTAATCCAACTGCTGCTATACTAGCATCCCCTAGACTACTAATCATCAATGTATCTACCATGTTTAGAGAAGAAGTAATTAAATTTTGAAGTGCAATAGGAAGAGCAATACTTATCATTGCTTTAAAAAACACTTTATCATTCCACATAGTTTTATCCATGTGACTCCCCCTTTACAAATTATTCTACTATAAAAGATAACTCTAACAATTCTATCATATTATTATATATATGTGAACTATAGAAACTATAGTTATTTTTTATCAAAGAAGTATATAAAGTAGGAAAAGTGAAAATCTTCAATATTGACTATGAAAAGTTAAACAAAATATTAATAACTAGGGCTTTTGACCCTAGTTATTAATATCTTCATATATGAAATTGTGGATTTCCTTTTCTGTTTTTTCTAAATCGGTAACTAAATACCATACCTCACCTATAAATTGTCCATGACTATGTTCATCTTTAGGAAATCTATTTTGTTCTAAAGTTCTAATATTATTAGTTAAACCATAACTTCCAAGCTTAACTATATCCATTTTTGAAAAACTTGTTTCTACATAAGGGAAAACACTATCTACTACTTCTGGATACTTAGTTATTCCTATGTTCTTTCCCTTATCAAATATCTCCTGCATAACTCTTCTTTGCCTTTCTGTTCTTTCATAATCTCCATTTCCTATTTTTCTTATTCTACTATAAGCAAGGGCTTGTTTACCATTTAAATGGTTCATTCCAGTCCCTCCAATTGAACTACCTTGGACATTTTTATTTATTTCATTTACCTCCGATTGATTTAGTTCAATATCTACTCCTCCTATAGTATCAACAACTTTTTCAAAGCTATCAAAATTTACAAAAGCATAATCTCTAATATTTAAATTAAAATTTTCATTTATTGTTCTAATAGCTAACTCTGGTCCTCCATATGCGTAGGCATGATTGAGCTTTGTCATACCATGACCATGTATATCTACATAAGTATCTCTCATAATTGAAGATAATTTTAACTTTTTATGAGTTTTATCAATACTTAGTATCATTATAGAGTCAGATCTTGATACATCTTTTTCATTTCTTCCATCTCCACCAAATAAAGCAATATTTATTACTTCTTTATTCTTTTCATCATTTTTTTTGGATTTTATACCTAAGTCTTTATCTTTTTTAGATATCTTCACAGTCTTAATATCGTTTAAATAAGAGTATCCATACAAGAATACGCCCAATATTAAAGCAAGTACTACTACTATTATTATATTTCTTTTTTTCTTCATTTTCCCCGCTTCTAGTTCTAAAAAATCAATGAACCAGAAGATTCACCACCCTTTCTTTACTTTATTACCTAACATATAGTATATATTTCTACAAAACTTATTTGATTCCTCTAATTATATCTTATATATGACTAAAAAGGAAGTACATAAATAGACTTCCTTTTTAATTTATATTGGATTCCTCCATATTTTCATATATAAAATCATGAATTTCTTTTTCTGTTTCATCTAAATCTGTTACTAAATACCATATATCACCTATGAATTGACCTTCACTATGTTCATCTGTAGGAAATCTATTTTGCTCTATGCTTTGTATATTGTTAGTTAAAACATAAGTTCCCAGCTTCATTATTTCTGTTTTTGAAAGACTAGTTTCCACATAAGGTAAAATACTATCTAGTATTTTTGGATATTTTGTTATATCTACATTTTTACCTTTTTCAAATAATTCATTTATTACCCTTCTTTGTCTTTCTGTCCTTTCAAAATCTCCTCCACCTACTTTTCTTATTCTAGAATATGCTACTGCTTGTTCACCATTTAAATGATTCATTCCAGAGTTTTTAATTAAAATAGGTTTTGTTTTTTTAAGTTCTGCTATTTCTTTTATACATCTATTTATTTCTTTAACTTCCATATCTTTTATATCTACATCAACTCCACCTACAGCATCCACTAACTTTTCAAAACTGTAGAAATCGACAAAAGCATAATCCCTAATATTCAAATTAAAATTTTCATTTATTGTTCTAATAGCTAACTCTGGTCCTCCATATGCATAGGCATGATTCAACTTCGTTTTACCATGTTTATGAATATCTACATAGGTGTCCCTCATAATTGAAGATAATTTTACTTTTTTATGAGCCTTATCTATACTTAAAACCATTATTGCATCCGAATGGACTACATCTCCTTCTTTCCTACTATCTCCTCCAAATAAAGCTATATTTATAACTTCCCTTCCATCTTCTTCATCTTTTATACCTAAGTCTTCATTTTTTTTAGAAATACTAACTGTTTTAATATTATTTAAATGAGCATTTACATAAGCAAAACTTGCTAAAACTGCAATGCCTATTAAAATTAATACTCTTTTAAATCTTCTTTTTTTTATCATCTTCTTTTTATTGGTTTTTTCCCTTCTAGAGCCCATTTATAGCCTCCTGGTCTAAGGTTTGAAATTCATACCCTTGTTTTTTCAAATAATTAATAATACCTGGCAAAGCCTGCACTGTAGTTCTTTTAGCTCCTGCATCATGCATAAGTATTACAACCTTATTCTTACCTTGAGTTGTCTGCACCACTCTTTGTATTAAATTACTGCTTGGAATATTATGCCCCTCTGCATCTCCATTTAGAGCATTCCAATCTATATGAGCAATACCTTTCTTATCTAAAGCATCTTTAAAAGGTTGTTTCTTTTTTTCAAAGGAACCTCCTGGAAATCTAGAAGCACTGCTATGAAAATCATTTCCTAAAATATTCTTTAAAACATTTTCGCATTTATCCATATCTGTTAAAAAATTGTTTACATTGGCATATATATATTTATAGTTATGAGAATAGGTATGATTCCCAATAGCATGTCCACTATTATGTTCCCTTTTTACTAGATCAGGTTTTTTTTCTGCTGATGAACCAATTACAAAAAAAGTTGCCTTTACATTGTAATTATCCAATATATCTAATATCTGGGGCGTAACATTAACCGATGGACCATCATCAAAAGTTAAATAAGCTACTTTTCTACCATCATCAGGAACTTTTTTTTGTTCTTCTACTTTATTATTTCCTTTTTCATTTATATCTTTAGATTTTTTATTATCTTTCTCACTGCCTTTTTCTGTATTTTTACTTTCTTTTCTATCTTCTTCCTTCTTTTTTTCTTTTTCTTGCTTTTCTATCTGTTTTTTATCTAATTTTGACTTTTGTTCTTTTTTATCCAACTCTTCTCCACTGGCTGTCTTTGAAGTTAATTTTTCGCCAATACTTTTCCCAATTCCTACAAAAGCCACAAATACAACTAAACACAGTACAATAAAATTTATTCTCCTAGCCCTTCTACTCAATTTATATTTCTTTTTTCTAGGTATCCTAAATCTGTCTTGTTTTCTCAATATGTCTCACCCCATATCTTATTTCTATTCTTAATATATAATACTATCTTTTTCTTCTCTATAAGTTACGAAAAAATTACAAAATAAGATAAACTGAGACAATTTTAATGTAGTCAAAAAATGAAAAATCGTCTATATACAAGAGTTTTTACCATATTAAATATAGACGATTTTTCATAATATGAAAAAACATTCATGACTTTAGTCTCATAAGATTTATAAATCTATCTCATTAAGTATATCTCTCAATTCTTTTAATTCCTCTTTTGTAAATGTAACTCCCTTCCCCATTTTTTCATGTTCTGGAGCCCAATCTCTTAGATCGTATTTTGGTTCTCTATTATTCCAGCTAATAAGATTCAATTCTTTTGTCCAACCTTTAGGTGATTCTGAAATATTTCCTATATGTTCTTTAATATCATATTTAAAACCTGCCATAAAAACCTCCTATTATTTCATTAAAAGTCATTTCTAATTTATTTTACCAAAATAAAAATATAACTTCACTATTCAATATCCATATTATCATCACACCATTGACACATAATTAAAGACTCTCCTATTTTCATGGAATGTAAACTTATAGACAATTATGAAATTGAAAGTGAAGATAATTTCATATTTAAAATATTGAATATCTATGTAAATAAAAATATACTAGATTCTTCTGAAAAATTAGGCTATGAAAAAGTAAAACCTATATTATTTGAGATGCCAAACAAGTCTTATATTGAATCTGGGAATATAGTTGGAAAGTGTTGGAGTGATGGCAATAAATATAAAAAAATAGGCTCAAACTTTTAGCTAATTAGAACAAGTCTAAAAAAATTATCTTTTTATGACATTTTTAGACCTGTTCTATATTTTATTCAATATTATCAAGACCATCTAAACTTTTCTCTAAATCTCCTGATAAAGCATTAGAAAATTCTTTATCTAAATCTATTAACCATTCTTTGTCTTTTTTCACCAATTTGATTTTTACTGTATTTTCTGCCATTGGTAATTTATCTTTATTGATTTTATTTATAAAAGTCTCTTCTATTTCCTTTTGAGTAGCTTCTTCATCAAAATTATCTTCTGCATTTTCATTGAAAGCTTCATTAAATGCATCTTCAAGTAATTTTGGAATTACTTCCATTATAGTATCTTCCATTGCACTACCTAGATCTGGTGATTTAATCTTTGTTTCTACTTTTGCATTATCCCCTTCTATTTCTGTGCTTAAAATTTCATACTCTAACTTGGAATATGCATTTATCATAGCTTGTTCAAATTCATCTTTTAAAATAAATTCATGTTCTTCATTTTTCTCTTTACCTTCTAATAAATATTCATCTAAATTTCCTAGCTCACCACTTTTTATAGCATTTAGATAAGATTCTACAGTATCTTGAGGATGGTTTTTAACACATCCAGTCATACTAATAGTTAAAAATGCAATTAAAAATACTGAAATTACTTTTTTCATCTAATTAGGCCCCACCTTCTATTTTATTTTTATTTCTCATATATTAACTTTCGACATCTTCCTCTTATTTCCTCTTTTAATCTATGCTATTTCTTTTTTGAATTTTTCTTCCAAGTTAAAAACTATTAAAACAATGTCATTTTTCTTTGACAATACTATGGCATCTTTATGTTGTAAATACAATAGTTGTAGTATAAAGTCTAATACAGGGACAATAAATATTAAAGTTATGTCAAAAGGGGTGCACCTATGTTAATTTTGACTATTAGGCAAAAAGATATTTTAAAAGATATTTTAGATAAGCAAAAAATTAATATTAATGATGTAGCTAGAAAAAATAAAGTATCATCTAGAACTATATATAGAGATATTGAAAAAATTACCGAAGAATTGTCCTTATTAAACATGTCCTTGACTAAAGAAAAAAATAAATATCTTATAAAGGGATGCCAAGATAATTTATTAGAGCTAGAACATATAATTTCCAACAACTATCATGAACTAACTCCTATAGAAAGGAAAAAATTAATACTTGCGGAGTTGCTAACTTCTAAAGAACCAATAAAGCTAGATTATTTTGCTAAGAAATTTAATCTTACTGCCCCTACAATTAGCTACTATCTAAACGATATAGAAAGGTGGATAAAAAAAGACAATATTTTTATAGTTTCAAAACCAGGAGTAGGTGTAAAAATAGAAGGCAGTGAAAAAAACATAAGAAAAGCAACTACAAACTTTATATATGAAAATATAGAACTAGATTCTATAATGAAGTATGTACATGAGGATTATAATGAAAGTAAAAAAAATTTAAAAGACAGTAAATTATTAGATCTACTCGATTTAGAAGTTATATCACAAATAGAAAAATCTATTATAAAATTACAACAAAAATACAACTATCCTATACTTGATAAGGTATATATAAATCTGACTATACATATTGCATTAGCAATAAAAAGGATAGAATCAGGAGAAGAGATTGTACTAGATACGGATACCTTAAATAATCTAAAAAGCACTAAAGAGTTTGAAATGGCAAAAACTTTAACTAAATATATTGAAGAGGCTATAAACATTAGTCTACCAGAGGATGAAATAGGATATATTACAATGCACCTATTAGGATTAGATTATAAAAGTTCTCATGATATGAAATATAAAGCTTTTATCGAAAAAATAGTCTCCACAATTATTAGAGAAGCCAATAAAATATTCCATATAGACTTTTTTCAAGATGAAATATTAATAAATGGTTTAACCAATCATCTTATGTATACAATGTTTAGAATTAGATCTAATTTGACTATTAGAAATCCTATGATAAAGGAAATAAAAGAAAAATATAGTTTACTATTTGAAAAAACTCAAAAAATAATAAAGGTTGTTGAAAGCAAATATAAAATAGATATTCCAGAAGATGAAGTAGGATATATAACCATTCACTTTGGTGCTGCTATTGAAAGAATAGGAAACAATTTTAAAGTATATAATGTTGTAGTTGTGTGTTCTAGCGGTATAGGATCATCACAGATGTTACTTTCAAAATTAGAAAATTTTCCTCAATTAAATATTTTAAAATCTTGTTCCTTAGTAGAGTTAGAAAATGTAATAAAAAATAATAAAATAGATTTAATTATATCTACTATTCCTTTATCAAATTTAGATGTAAAAACTGTAGTAATAACACCACTTTTATTAGATGATGATATACGAAAAATAGAACAAAAATTAAGTATTCCTAATCTTCTTAATATTCAATCTAATAATGAGTATAAACCCAATGGCAAAAGAAAAAGCCAATTAAAAAATCTTGCTATATATGGAGCCAATATTATAGAAATTCTAAATAATACTGATATGATAGTACACAAATCAAAAGACACTAAAAATATTATAGAGGAACTATTAGATATTCATTGTACAAATAAGAAAATAACTAAATATGAGAAAAATAAAATATTAAAGGCATTAATAAAAAGGAATCAATTAGCTCCAATTATACTACCCAACAAAAAATTTGTATTATACCATTTAGCTACTGATTATGTAAATGAAATATTAATAACTGTAGGAAAATTTAAAAATTTAGTTGATATGAAAAACATATTAGGTAAAAACGAACCAATTTCTACATCCTTTTTATTAATTGCTCCTAAAAATAAAAAAAGTATTGAAACTTTAGGAGATCTTTCCTCAGCCATAATTGAAGATGATAAATTTGTTGAAGAACTGCACAACTCTAAAAATAAAAAAGAAGTGCTTATGTCCTTAGAGAATACTTTACTTTTTAAATATTATAAAGAAATAAGGAGAGTGATATATTGAATCTAGATAAAAAAATAAGTATTTCTCAATTTCAAATAAAACTTTTTACAATGCTTTTAACTATTGTATGGCTAGGAATAGGTATTTACACTTTATTTAAATATGATTATAAGATTGGGGTACCCATGATAATTTTTAGTTCTATGTTTTTGATAGTTTTTAAACTTATTCAAAAATATTCCACAAAAATGCTTAAAATCTATAATAACAATTTAGAAAATAAGGGAGGAAAATAATATGAAAGCTATTATATTATGTAGCTGGGGCGCTACATCTAGTAGTTTAGCTAAAAATGTAAATGATGAAGCAAAAAAACAAAATATAGATTTGGAAGTAGATGCAGGAAGTACAATAGATTTTAAGAAAAAAGCCAATAATTACGATGTAGCTTTATTAGAACCTCAAATACGCCATCTTAAAAAAGAAATTGAAGAAATAGGTGAAAAACATAATGTAAAAATTGATTTAATAGATATGCAAGCCTTTGCCACTTTTAATGGTAAAAAAGTATTAGATCAAATACTAAATCTATTTAAAAAATAAGATTGGAGGTATAAAAATTGAAAAATAATTCTTTTATGGGTTGGATGGAAAACAAACTTATGCCAATATTAGCTAAAATTGCACAAAATATTTATCTACAATCAATCAGAGATGCTTTTGCAGTATTTGCGTTGCCAGTAATAATTACTGGAGCTCTTTTTTTAATTATTGCTAATCCACCTGTTGCAATAAAATGGGGCTTCATACAAGCATGGGCTAAAGCTATAGAACCTATTCAAGGGCAAATATTGATACCTTTTCAATTAACTTTCGGATTGATGTCTTTGATGGTAGCTTTTGGAACTGCCTATAGTTTAGCATCTAGATGGGATTTAGACGATACTATTGCAGGTATTATATCAATGCTATCCTTTTTAATAGTTAGTTTCCCTGCAACAGATATTACTAAAATTCCTTTTGGAGAGATATTAGATTATTTAGGAGGTCAAGGATTATTTGTCGCCATATTAGTAGGTATTGCTACTACTTGGATTATTAAAATATTTACTCAAAAAGGTTTAGTATTCGAAATGCCTGCAGGTGTTCCACCTTATGTAACAAGAACCTTTAGATCCTTAATCCCATTTTTCGTAACAACTACATTGTTCTGGGTTATTGGGTGGATAGTATGGTCTAATTTCAATGTTACACTCCCCCAATTGATACTGGATTTATTTAAACCAATAGTCGCTGTTTCTGATAGTTACCCTGCTGCCTTAGCTCAAATCGTTTTAATGATGCTTCTATGGTCTTTAGGAATACATGGTATGAATGTAGTATCATCAGTAGCCTATCCATTCTGGATGACTCAACTAGCTGCCAATGCTGAAGCAGCAGTATCTGGTCAAGCCTTACCAGGTATTGTTACAGAACCTTTCTTCCATATGTTTGCCCACATAGGTGGTTCTGGGTTAACTTGGCCTCTGGTAATAATGTTCTTACTGTCTAAATCAGAACAGTTAAAAAACATTGGAAAAACTTCTTTAATACCTGCAATTTTCAACATAAATGAACCTGTAATATTTGGGGCACCTTTAGTGCTAAATCCAATAATGTTTATACCATTTATATTGGCACCAGCTGTATCCACAACTATAAATTATATTGCTTTTGCTACAAATCTTGTTCCTAGAACTATTATACAACCACCTTTTACAGTACCAATATTCTTAGGTGGAATAATAGCTACAGGTAGCTGGAAGGGAGCATTGTTACAATTAATAAATTTAATAATTGCTAGTTTTATATACTATCCCTTCTTTAAAACTTATGAATCACAGCTAGTGAAAAATGAAATGGAAGTAAAGGCAAATTCTAACTAGATAAGGTACTACTTAGGAGGTAAACCATATGACTGAAAAAAGTTTAAATTTAGAAGAAATCGTATTCAATTTAGTCCTTCATGCTGGAAACGCTAGAGCTAAAGCTTATGAAGCACTAGATGCGGCAGAAGAAGGAAAATTTGAAAAATCTGAAAAACTATTATATGAAGCAGATGAAGAATTCACACAAGGGCATAAATATCAAAGTTTATTGATACAAGGAAAAATTAGCGAACAGCCAAGTTTCTTAATAATTCATTCTCAAGATCATCTAATGACTGCTATGGCAGAAAAAAATTTAATAAAAAGATTTATAAAAATATATAAGAAATTAGACAAGAATAACTAAAAAATATAGTCCAATATTGGACTATATTTTTTAGTTATTCTTGTCTATCTTTAAGCTTTTTCACTGATTCTACCAAGGCTTCAGTAGTTTTGGTTTCTATCACTACAGTTAAATTATTCTCTTTAGCAAATTTTAGCCTTTCATCTAATGGAATAGTTCCTGTAAAAAGAACTTGATGATCACTTTTTCTATCATAATCATGAAAATGCATATGTTTAACTTTCTGAGGATTCTTTAAATATATTTTTTCCATTTTATATCCCCACATAGCATCATGACCTATATCCCAAGTAAAATATACTTTAGGAATATTGCAAAGACTTTCATAAGCTTTTTCTACAAATTTGTGTACTTGCATATTTTCTACACATATTTTTATTCCTAAAGGTTCAGCAATATCTCTTATTTGTACAATAGAACCTAAAAATTTCTCATAAAAAAACTTTTCATTCTTTTCATATACAAAAATTTTTTCATGAGGCAACGTAAAATATACTCCCGGGTTTAAATGAAGATTTATTTTCTCTACTCCAAACTCAGCTCCCCATCTAGCAATAGATTGAAACAATCTTATATTAGCTTGTCCTATTTCTTCATAAAAATATCCAAAATCTATATCTTCAGGAAAATGAATGGTAAATTCTATATCATACTTATTTTTTAACTTTGATAATTCTTTTGATGATATATACTCAGGCATACAATAGGGTAAATTCATATTTAACTCTATAAAATCCAGACCTAATTCTTTACATAAAATAATATTATCAATAATATTATCTTTTTCTATTAATGTTGGCATTCCAAGTTTACAACCCATATTAATTCCCCCATATAATTTATAGTATCATCAAATATTATTTTATTATGATATGTATTTAGTACATCCTCTAATAATAAAAAGTGAATTTTTAATTTTTCTCCTCATGGTTTTTATATCCCTTTTAATTCTACTCATATAATTCCTCCATACCCAAACTTCAATCTGTGATATTCATACAAAATTACCTAAAGCATAGATTCAATTAGCAAACATATTTTCAGTATTTATACCCACATGATTAACCTTTTATTTTTATAAAGCATAAATTTTTATCTTATTTTATCTATTATTCTAAAACATTCTTCTATCTAAGCTAGTTTTGTTTTTTAGGTTATTACTTTATATAAAAGATGTTGGGAGAATTTAAAACTTAAAGTTATTTTAGTAGACAAAGAAATTAATTTTAAGTAACTAGATTAAAATAAATGCTCTTTTCTATTTTAGCATTACATCTATTTTACCAGAAAAGAGCACTTACTTAACTTTAAAATAATATATTAATTATTAAATGTCTAATACTATAAAATAAATTTTACCATCTTGAAAATATAAAATTTAGGCAAAAGGACAGTTTTAAGATACCTCTACATCTTCAAATTGACTATTATAAAGTGAAGAATAGAATCCATCTTTTGATAATAGATCTTCATGGCTACCTTGTTCTATAATATCTCCGTCTTTCATAACCAGAATTAAATCTGCATCTTTTATAGTTGAAAGTCTATGAGCAATTATAAAGGCTGTTTTACCTTTCATAAGATTTTCCATAGCTTTCTGGATAAGTATTTCAGTCCTAGTATCTACAGAAGATGTAGCTTCATCCAATATTAGCACCTTAGGATCTGAGAGAATTGCCCTTGCTATAGTAAGAAGCTGTTTCTGCCCTTGAGATATGTTACTTGCCTCTTCATTTATAACCATATTATAGCCATCTGGCAAAGTCTTTATAAATCTGTGAGCATGAGCTAATTTTGCAGCTCTAACTACTTCTTCATCTGTGGCATCCAGCCTTCCATATCTTATATTCTCCATTATAGTACCACTAAAAAGCCATGTATCCTGTAAAACCATACCAAAATTCTTTCTTAAATCGCCTCTGGAAAAATCTTTTATATCATGTCCATCAAGAAGGATTCTACCTTCATTTAAATCATAAAATCTCATAAGAAGTTTAACTATAGTAGTTTTTCCTGCTCCAGTAGGTCCAACAATAGCAACTTTTTGCCCTACTTCAATGTCTTGAGAAAAATCATTTATTATTATCTTATTTTCATCATAACCAAACTTGACATTTTCAAAAGTTACTCTCCCACCTATTTCTTTAAGTTTAACACGACCTTGAGATTCCTTTATTTCCTCCTCTTCATCTAAGAATTCAAATACCCTTTCTGCTGCAGCCATAGTAGATTGTAATACATTACTTATTTGGGCTACTTGAGTTATAGGCTGGGTAAAACTCCTTATATATTGAATAAAAGAAAGTATATCTCCTACTTCTATAGTTCCTCTTATAGCAAGCCAACCTCCCAAAATTGAAACTCCAACATATCCTAAATTGCCAACAAAACTCATAATAGGCATCATCATCCCTGATAGAAATTGAGCCTTCCAAGCAGAATCATAAAGTTTTGCATTAATATCTTCAAATTCTGAAACTACTTGTTCCTTGGCATTAAAAGCACTCATTATATTGTGTCCAGCATATACTTCTTCTATATGTCCATTAACTTCTCCAAGGGATTGTTGTTGTGTTTTAAAATATTTTTGACTTCTTTTAACTACAGCCATTACTATAACCATTGATATAGGTAAAATCAAAAGTGCAACAATAGTCATCTGCCAACTTATAGATAACATCATAATGAGTACACCTACTAAAGTAGTAGCAGATGTTATTATTTGGCTTAAACTTTGATTTAAGGATTGACTTATTGTATCTACATCATTGGTCACCCTTGATAATACATCACCATAACTAACTGAGTCAAAGTATTTAAGAGGCAACTTGTTCACTTTTCGAGAAATTTCTGTTCTTAAATTATAGGATACCTTTTGAGAAACTCCAGTTACTATAAAACCTTGTATATAAGAAAATAATGCAGATAGTACATACAATCCTATTAGAGTTAAAATTATGTTTCCTATATAATTAAAGTCAATTCCTTTGCCACCAGATACCTTTGATATTAATCCTTCAAATATTTTAGTTGTTGCTTTTCCTAATATTTTGGGACCTGCTATTGAAAAAACTGTACTTCCTATAGCAAAGATTATTACAATAGCTAGTTTGATTCTATAAGGCTTTAAATAATTGAGAAGTTTAGAGAAAGTTCCTTTAAAATCTTTTGGTTTCTCAAACTTTCCTCCCATATGTCCATGACCTTTTGGTCCTCTATTTCTATTATTGGTTTTACTCATATACAAGTTCCTCCTCTGATAGCTGGGATAAGGCAATTTGCTTATAAACTTCACAATTTTGCAATAATTCCCTATGATTTCCCATTCCTACTATTTTTCCTTCATCTAAAACAATAATCTTTTCTGCATCTTTTATTGTATTTATTCTCTGAGCTATTATTAACATAGTTCTATTTTTAATTTCTCCTTTAATTGCCTTTCTTAATAAAGCATCTGTTTTAAAATCAAGAGCTGAAAAACTATCATCAAATAGGAGTATCTTTGGTTTCTTAACCAATGCCCTTGCAATTGAAAGTCTTTGCTTTTGACCTCCCGATACATTTCCTCCTCCTTGAGCTATATTAGACAGTATACCTTTTTCCTTTCCTTCTATAAGTTCTTTTGCTTGAGATATTTCTACAGCCTTTAATACATCTTCATTATTTACATTCAAGTTTTTTCCATACTTTAAATTGCTTTCTATAGTACCTGTAAATAATACTCCTTTTTGAGGAACATATCCTATGTTTTCTCTTAAATCTTCAAGAGTAATATCTCTAATATCTACACCATCAAAAAGAATTTCTCCATCTGTAACATCATAAAATCTAGGAATTAGATTAATTAAAGTAGATTTACCACTCCCTGTACTTCCTATAAAAGCAGTAGTTTCTCCAGGTCTTGCAATAAAGTTTATATCTTTAAGGACATATTCTTCTGCCCCTGGATATTTAAAGCTAACATTCTTAAATTCAACTAATCCTTTTATATCATTATTAAATTTTCTTGGATTTTGAGGATCTTTAATTATTATATCTTCGTCTAATACTTCTGCTATCCTCTGTGCTGATACTGAAGCCCTTGGAAGAATCAAAGAAACCATAGATATCATAAGGAATGACATAATTATCTGCATTGCATATTGAATAAATGCCATCATATCTCCAACTTGTATAGTAGCTTTATCTATTTCATGAGCCCCTACCCATACTATTAATAATGTTATAACATTCATAATTAGCATCATAGTTGGCATCATTATAGTCATCAATCTTGAAACAAATAAATGGGTTTTTGTTAAATTCTTATTTGCATTATCAAATTTCTTTTCTTCAAATTTCTGTGTATTAAAAGCCCTTACAACCATTATTCCATTAAGAGATTCTCTCATTACAAGATTTACTTTATCAACAAGTTTTTGAACTTTTTTAAACTTTGGCATAGCAATCATAAAAAGAGTTGTTACAAGAACAAGAATAGCTATAACTCCTACTGCCACTATCCACGCCATAGAAGTATTTGTATTAAGAGCCCTTATTACTCCACCAACTCCAAGAATTGGAGCATAAAATACTAGTCTTAATAACAGCATTACAAATACTTGTACTTGTTGTATATCATTAGTACTCCTAGTTATTAAAGATGCAGTCGAAAAATTATCAAACTCTGGAGATGAAAAAGAAGTAACTTTTTTAAATACTTTATCTCTTAAATCCCTACCAAGAGAAGCAGAAACTCTTGCAGCTAAAAGTCCTACAATTACTGAAGCTACCATTCCTATTAGAGCAATAAGTAACATTATTCCTCCTGTAGATTGAATATAATTAGATTGAATTTTATTCATATCTATTCCTATAGTTTCATATTCAAGTTTTATATAATTTATAGCAGATTGAGTTATCATAGTATCTGGAATACTTTTAAATTGTTTATCTATTTCACTTTTCATAGTGTCAAATTCCTTTTTAGGTAAATTTTTAAGCACTATAAAAGGATCAGTACCTTCTGGAAATTTTTCAAAAGGATTTTCTATCTTGTTTCTATCACCTGAAGTAATACCTTGAGGTGTACCTTTTTCTATACTATATTTAGTAAGTATAGCCTTTCCTAAAAAAGAGTTCATCTTTTCAATATCTTCTTTATTTGACGTATTTAATATATAGAGACTCTCTTTTTCTAATGCCTTGTACTTCTTAGAATAATTATTATATTCCTTTTCATTTAAATTTTCTTTATTTATTAATTTATAGTTATTATCTATTAAATTATTTTCTTCTTCATTTAAAAATAACTTTATTTTTTCCATTTCTGCAGCTCTAATTACTTGTGGTACAGCATTGTCTATCCCATTTTGTTGTATTCCTATATTAACTATATTTGACATATAATCAGGAAGAGCAAGATCTGTCATCGCCTGAACAAATAATAGAGCTATTATTATCAATATAAATATAGTAAAAGGTTTAAGCTGTTTTAAAATATTTTTCATCATTTTCCTCCCTAAATTAAACTTGATTAACTTTTACAGCCTTTTTATTTCATATCAAGTGCATTATTAAGATTTTCCCTTATTTGCATAAATAACCTTCTAAGAATTATCCTTTCTTCTATCGTAATATTCCTAAACATTTCTTCTTCAACTCTATTCATTACTCCAATTGCCTCATTACATATTTCTTTCCCTTTTTTTGTAATGTATACTCTAGTTATTCTCTGATCTAATTCATCTTTCCTACGTGTTACTAAACCTGAATTCTCCATTCTTTTTAACATTACTGTTATAGTAGAAGACTTTATTTGCAATTTATCTGCTAATTCCTTCTGACTTTGACCATCTTTTTCATTTAAAATAAAAAGCATAGGTGGCTGACCAGGATAAACACCTACTTCTTCAAGAAGTACATGGGTACGATAATAATGGAGTCTTAATATTTCTAAAAATACATAATATAAGGAATCTTTATCTACTTTGTTCATATTTACCTCCTATATATTTACTTAGACGGCTAAGGATATAAGTAATAATACCACCATCTTATAGTCTAGTCAATACAAATATTATTATAATTTCTTGAAATATTTTCTACTAGTCCGCTAAATGATTATTATGTAAAAAAAATTTAATAAATATAAATATTATAAAAAAATAAGGCCATATTTTGGCCCTAAAATTTCATGATTTCTATAAGTACAATTGTATTACATATATTTAATTATCATAAACCTTTTAAGTTATATTCCTTATTGAAATTCTATTTTATTTACAAGCATAGCTGGTATTGTTATATTTCCACCCATTGTTGATTTATAAGTTATTAGTCCTGATGAAATTCCCATTACTGTAATAATATCATCCTCAAGAATTCTTTCTGTTGTTATTTCATCACTATATGTAACAAGAAGTATTGTATCATAGTTTGAATCAACAGCTAATCTCAGCTGTGTTTCTCCTTCTCCTTCAATAACTTGTACTACTTTACCTGAAAATTTTGCTTTCTTTCCTATAAAATCATCAGGTGTTCTGGCCAACTGATTATAAGTTATACCAGTATCATACCCTTTTTTCTCTTCTTCTTCTTGTTTTTTACGTTCTGCCTCTTCTTTTTCTTTCTTTTCTTTTTCTTGCTTAGCTTTAATAGCTTCCGCCTTTTTTTCTTCCTCAGCTCTTTCAACCTCACTTAAATCAAAGAAAGGTTTTGCTTCATCTACCTTTTCCTGCAATTTCTTATTTTCTGTTTCTAGTGTTCCCTTCTCCGTCTCCAATGTTTTTATCTTTTTCTCTTGTGTTTTTAATTCTTTTGACAACTTGTCCACTTCATCCTGCAAACTGCCTCTTGCAATTGAAGGTATAATAATGAATACTAAAAGTATACCTCCGATAATTTTAACCCACTTATTACTGAAAAACTTTTTCATTATATCTTACCCCCATTAATTTTTTATAAAATCCTACACCTCAATCTTATCTTATATTTCATTTATCACATAGGCCATTTTTGGTATATATACCAAAAATGGCCTATGTGATAATCTCTATAGTAAAAAACAATATGGGGCTGTTTCAAAATAAAAAGCCCATAAAAGTAAAACAGGCCGAAGAGCGGTAGCTCTTCGACCTGTTTTTTAGTATAATTTATCTGCAATGAAATCACATACTAAAATTAATTATAAAGCAAAAA
>NZ_JANJZL010000010.1:0-102097 GCF_024623155.1 Anaerosalibacter massiliensis | reverse complement strand
AATAGTGGAAGAAGAAAATATAAAGAATTGATTATAACTAATTATTAAAAAAAGACTAGCTAATGTAATGCTAGTCTTTTAATCTCTTAAAAATATAAGTTTGTGCGAATAGTAATGGTGCCGAAGGCGGGAGTCGAACCCGCACGAGGATTAAGCCTCACAGGATTTTGAGTCCAGCGCGTCTGCCAATTCCACCACTTCGGCTGAATTTGTTACAAAAGATATAATATCATAGAATATAATAAAAAGCAAGTATTTTATTTAATTTATTTACTCTAATAAACTTTTCATATATACTAAGTATATATGAGATGATAGAAATACATAAGGAGTGGATATTTTTGAAAAAAAATCGTTTAATGATTATAGATGGAAGCAGTCTGTTGTATAGAGGATTTTATGCTCTTCCCTTATTGTCAACAAAAGAGGGAATCTATACAAATGGGGTTTATGGTTTTTTAACTATGTTTTATAGAATTACAGAAGAGTATGAACCAGATTATTTATGTGTAGCTTTTGATAAGGCTACTCCTACCTTTAGGCATTTAGAGTTTGATTCATATAAAGCTAATAGAGAAAAAGCTCCTAATGAACTTTCATTGCAATTTCCAATTTTAAAAGAAATACTATCAGCTATGAAGATAAAGCAAATAGAAATAGAAGGCTATGAAGCCGATGATATTGCTGGCACAATAGCTAAATTTGGAGAAGAAAAAGAAATGGAAGTAATATTAGTAACAGGGGATAAAGACTATTTGCAATTAGCTTCTGAAAATTCTAAAGTTTTGGTTACAAGAAAAGGGATTACTGAATTAGAAATTTTTGATGATAAAGCTATAATGGACAAATACGGTATTACTCCTAAACAGTTTGTAGATTTAAAAGGACTTATGGGAGATCAATCAGATAATATACCAGGAGTTCCAGGTATAGGAGAGAAAACTGGACTAAAGCTTTTAAAAGAATTTGGCTCAATGGAAAATATTTATGAAAATATAGAAGATGTTAGTGGCAAGAAAAGAAAAGAATCCCTCATGGAATATAAGCAGCAAGCTTTTATGAGTAGAAAATTAGCAGAAATAGTCATAAATGTTCCTATAGAAATCAACGTTGAAGAATTTAAAGTTGAAGAACCTCATTGGGAAGGTTTAAAAGACCTGTATGAGAAACTAGAATTTAAATCCTTACTAGAAAAGATACCTAAAGGCAAAATTCAAGATACTAGGGAAGAATTTGAGTCTAATTTTATTATTGTTAATGATGAAAAAGATTTTGATCAAATTAAAAAAGAAGTAGAGGAAAGTAAAAAAATTGGATTTAAGTTTATATATTCTGGTTCAAATCCAATTAAAGATGAAATATTAGGTATTTGTATAAAACCAAAAGGCTTTAATTCATATTATATTAACTGCGAAAATAACAATATATTAATTAGTTTTAAAGATAAATTTAAAGATACTTTTGAATTAGAGGATATAAAGAAAATAGGACATAGTTTGAAAAATGACATTATAGGTTTACTTAGATTAGATATAAATATTTCAGGTCTAACTTTTGACAGTATGATAGGTCAGTATTTAATAAACCCATCTCAAACAGATTATAGTATGCATGTATTAGGTAGGGAATATTTTGATATTGTAATAGAAAGTGAAGAGGAACTTTTAGGAAAGGGGAAAAACAAAAAGACTTTTAAATCTTTAGAGTTAGAAAAAAGAGGAGAATATTTTTCAAAACTTTTGGATTTAACATTTATGTTAGAGGATAAAATAAAAGGTATGATTAAAAGTCAAGGTATGGAGAAACTTTATTATGAAATAGAATTACCTTTGATAGAAGTTTTGGCAAGTATGGAATATTTAGGATTTAAAATAGACATAGATGTACTAGAAGAATTGGGAGGGGAATTTGATACTGAGATAAATAATCTCACTAATGAGATATATGATTTGGCAGGAAGAGAATTCAATGTTAATTCACCTAAACAATTAGGAGAAATACTTTTTGATGACTTAGATTTGCCAGTTATTAAAAAAACTAAAACAGGATATTCTACAAATGCAGAAGTTTTAGATAAATTAAAAGATAAGCATCCTATTATAGAAAAAATATTAAAGTATAGACAAATTGTAAAGCTTAAATCCACCTATATTGATGGACTCATGACTCTAGTAGATAATGAGACAAATAGAATACATTCAAGTTTTAATCAAACTGTAACACATACTGGCAGAATAAGTAGTACTGAACCAAATCTTCAAAATATACCTGTAAAAACTGAAGAGGGAAGAAAGATAAGAAAGGCATTTGTTCCTGAAGATGATAATTATACTTTAATAGATGGAGACTATTCTCAAATTGAACTAAGAGTTCTAGCCCATATTTCTGATGATCCTAAATTAAAAGATGCCTTTTATCATAATGAAGATATCCATACTAAAACCGCAAGTGAAGTATTTGAGGTAGCTAAAGAAGAAGTAACTCCTATTATGAGGAGTAGGGCAAAAGCAGTAAATTTTGGAATAGTATATGGAATTAGTGATTATGGTTTATCTAGGGATCTAGGTATAACTAGGAAAGAGGCTAAGAAATATATAGATAATTATTTAAAGAATTATAAAAATGTAAAAATATATATGGATGAAATAGTAGAACTAGGTAAAGAGAATGGCTATATAGAAACTATATTAAATAGAAGACGATACCTTCCAGAGTTAAAATCAAAAAATTATGCAGTAAGGTCTTTTGGGGAAAGAATAGCTATGAATACTCCTATTCAAGGTAGTGCTGCAGATATTATAAAGATTGCCATGGTTAGAGTTTATAATGAGCTTAAAAAACGTAATATGAAATCTAAGCTTATACTTCAAGTACACGATGAGCTAATAGTAGAGACCTATAAAGATGAAAAAGAAGAAGTAAAAAGGATATTGAAAGAGGTAATGGAAAGCTCTGCAGAGTTGAGTATACCATTGAAAGTAGATATACAAGTGGGGGAAAGCTGGTATGATGCAAAATAGTTGTAAAATCATAGGGCTAACTGGTGGTATTGCTACAGGTAAGAGTACAGTAACAAACTTTTTGGTTGAAAATGGTTTCAAAGTAATAGATGCAGATAAAATAGCGAGAGAGGTGGTTGAAGTAAATTGTCCCGCCTATAAGAATATTGTAGAAGAATTTGGAACAAAAGTATTAAATGAAGATTTTACTATTGATAGAAAAAAGCTAGGAGATATTATTTTCAATGACAAAGAAAAAAGAGAGAAACTAAATTCTATTGTTCATCCAAGAGTTTTTTATGAGATGAAAAATCGAATATCAAGTTATTGTGCAGATGAACAAGTTGTTTTTTTAGACATTCCTCTTTTAATTGAAGGATTAAATTTATTTAAAAAAAATGATATAAATATAGATGAAATATGGTTAGTTTATACAGATGAAGAAATACAAATAAAAAGGCTTATGCAAAGGGATAAGCTTAGCTATGAAGATGCTAAAAAGAGAATAGATTCTCAGTTGCCTATGGGAACTAAAATGAAATATGCAACTAGAATTATAAACAATAATAAAGATATAAAAGAACTAAAAAACACATTAGAAAATATGATAATTAGATTTAAATGAATTCGGAGGGATAATTTTGGTAAATATATTTGGTAGGATCATTAAAAAAGTTCTTTTGCTCCTTTTAATTGGAATAATTCTTTTTATAGGATTTAAATTAGTAATGAAAATGATGTATCCCATAGACTATAAAAATCATATATATTTATATTCTAAAAAGTATAATACCGATCCCTATTTAATAGCAGCTATAATTAATGTAGAGAGCAATTTTGATAAGGATGCCTGTTCTAAAAAGGAAGCTAGAGGTCTTATGCAAATAGCTCCTACTACAGGGAAATGGGCAGCTGAGAAATTAAATTTGAAAAATTTCACTTTAGACTCCCTTTATGAACCAGAGACTAATATAATGATTGGTTCTTGGTATTTAAATGTACTAAATGAAGAATTTGATGGTAATTTACCAATTATTTTAGCTGCATATAATGGAGGAAGTGGAAATGTAAATAAGTGGCTCTTAGATAGCAGATATAGTGATGATGGAAAAAGCTTAAAACATATTCCTTTTAAGGAGACTAGGGATTATGTAGATAAAGTTCTAGAGAACTATGAGAAATATAAAAAAATATATAGAGGAACTTTTGAAGAAGATAAATATTTAAAAGATGGATTCTTAGATAAAAATATTAATAGATTTAAGAGAACAATAAAAGAATATCTAAAGAATGCATAAAAATACATTGATGAATGGTATATAGAGGAAGAAAAGGTCTAAATAGTAGTTGATATATTTAAATAAATATGTATAATATAATATAGAAAACATATCATAAATGCAGGAGTGGTGGAATTGGCATACACGCTATCTTGTGATGATGATACTTTATGGATAAAAACATTTATTAAATTAGTAAATAACGTAATAATCATAAAATAATGTGCTTATTACCCTTGCAGAGGTGGTGGAACAGGCAGACACGTACGTTTGAGGGGCGTATGCTTATCCAAGCATGAGGGTTCGAATCCCTTCCTCTGCACCAAAATCATATACAATGTATATGATTTTTATTTTTTAAATGGAATATATTTTATTTACTAAGGTGTGAGCTTATGATTGTCAGTAGAAGTGTCATACATGTAGATATGGATGCTTTCTATGCATCTGTAGAAGAAAAATACAATCCTAGCCTTAAGGGAAAACCTATAATAGTAGGAGGAAGTGTTAAAAATAGAGGGGTAGTTACTACAGCTTCTTATGAAGCAAGAAAATATGGGGTTCATTCTGCTATGTCTGTATTTAAGGCAAAAAAATTATGCCCGAAAGGTATATTTCTCCCAGTAAATATGGCACGCTACAAAGAAGTTTCTAAAGAGGTCCATAATATATTTAAAAGATATAGCAAATTAATAGAGCCTATATCTATAGATGAGGCATTTATAGATACAACTGGAAGAGATCCCTTATTTATTGCTAAAAAAATAAAAGAAGATATAAAAAGAGAATTAAATCTTACTGCATCTATAGGAATATCTACAAATAAATTTTTAGCTAAGTTAGCTTCTGATATTGAAAAACCAAATGGATTGACTATTATAAGGGAAGAGGAAGCCATAGAATTTTTAAAACCTCTCCCAATAAGAAAGCTATGGGGAGTAGGGCCAAAGACTGAAAGACAATTACATAAGATTGGAATATATACTATAGGTGATTTGCAAGATTATGATATAAAAGTATTGGTAGATAGATTTGGTAAAAAGGGAAGGGAAATGTCTTACTTTTCTAAGGGAATAGATAATAGGCCAGTAGAAATAGATATAACTACTCAATCCATTGGAGAAGAAGAAACTTTTAGAGAAGATATATCTAGCGTAGAAATACTTATTCAAAAGTTGCAAGAGTATTCTTTGAATCTTTCACATAAGTTAGAAGCTAAAGGGTACATAGCTAGGACTATAACTGTAAAAATAAAGTATGAAGATTTTTCAGTAGAAACAAGAAGTAGCACATTATATATACCAACAAATGATTATTTAACTATTTATAGTACTAGTATCAATATATTAAATAATAAATTTAATTCATGTAAAAAAGTTAGATTATTAGGTCTAGCAGTATCTAATTTTATTTATCCTAATGACCCTGTACAATTGAGTTTCCCCACTAAATAAAAGTTATAGTATTTTAGTCTCATTTCAAATATAATCTAAATATTATCTAAGAAAAGTTTATATCTTAATAGACTTTTTTTAGTGTGATGTGTATAATAGTAGTGGATTTATCCATAATAAAAAATTCAGTTTGCAATTATGTGTTATTTTATGAACAAAGAACGACTTTTTAAGACATTTTATATGACAATTCATATACAACCTATAAGATAAATGTTATAATAATATTAATAAATTGTATTATGAAGTCAATTAAATATTTAGGACCCATATTAATTGGGTCTATTTATTTGACAAATAAGCAGGCTAAAAAATAAGTTTTAAACAATAAAGATAAAGAGGTGGAAAAGATGAATCTAGAGAATTTGACCTTTAAGGGAGGAGTTCATGTTCCTCATCACAAAGAATTGACAGAAAGAATTCCTATTAAAAGAGCAAAAGAGCCTGAAATCGCAATTATACCTTTACAACAACATATAGGTGCACCTTGTAAACCTTTAGTAAAGGTTGGTGAAACTGTAAAAGTAGGGCAAAAAATTGGACAGGCAGAAGCTTTTGTATCTGCACCGGTACATTCAAGTGTATCAGGAGTTGTTAAAAAAATAAGTCCAATGGCATCACCTACAGGAATGACTGTAGACTGTATTCATATTGAATCAGATGGGAAGAATGAATTGCATGAAAGTGTAAAACCTAACAAAGATTTAGAATCATTGAGCCAAAAAGAAGTTCTAGAAATCATAAAAGAAGCAGGTATTACTGGAATGGGAGGAGCTGGTTTTCCAACTCATGTTAAGCTTTCACCACCACCAGAGAAAAAAATAGATACAATAATACTCAATGGGGCAGAATGTGAACCTTATTTAACTGCAGATCATAGGCTTATGGTAGAAGAACCAGAAAAAGTAGTTCTAGGTCTTAAAGTTATAATGAAGGCTGTAGGAGTAGATAGAGGATTCATTGCAGTAGAAAACAATAAACCTGATGCGATTAAAGCATTAAAAGAAGTTGTAAAAAAAGAAGCTAATATAGAATTAGTTTCATTGAAAGCTAAATTTCCTCAAGGAGATGAAAAACGTATAATAAATGCAGTAACGGGAAGAGAAGTTCCTTCAGGTGGACTTCCAATGGATGTAGGAGTAGTTGTTGACAATGTAGGTACTGCTACTGCTATTGGGCAGGCGGTAGAGAAGGGAAAACCTTTATTTGAAAGGATAGTTACTGTTACTGGTAAAGGAGTTAAAGAACCTCAAAATTTAGTTGTGAAAATAGGTACTCCTTTTAAAGATGTCATAGAACAATGTGGAGGATTCAATGGCAAACCAGGAAAGATCATTATGGGTGGTCCTATGATGGGACTTGCTCAATATAGTATAGATGTTCCAGTGATTAAAGGTACTTCAGGAATTTTAGTTTTATCTGAAGAAGAGGCAAGACCAGAACCAGTACAACCTTGTATTAAATGTGGAAAATGTTTAGAAGTATGTCCAGTAAATCTTCAACCATTATATTTAAGTAAATTTGCATTAAATAGAAAATATGATAGAGCAGAAGAGTTTCACATTTTAGACTGTATTGAATGTGGTTCTTGTTCATTTATATGTCCTTCTAAAAGACCATTAGTAGAGTCTATTAGAGTTGCAAAAAGGGAAGTTATTGCAAAGAAGAAAAAAGCCTAGTAAAAGATAGGAGGAATTAGAAAATGGATAATATTTTGATTGGGTCTTCTTCTCCTCATATAAGGTCAGAAGAGACTGTCAAAAGAATAATGTTAGATGTAATTATTGCTTTAACACCTGCAATGATTGGTAGTATATATTTTTTTGGATTTAATGCCTTTAAACTTATTTTGATTTCAGTTATATCATCAGTAGTATTTGAAGCTTTAATTCAAAAGGCATTTAAAAAGGAAGTTACTGTATATGATCTTAGTGCAGTAGTTACAGGAATTTTATTAGCTTTTAATTTACCAGCAACTGCACCTTGGTGGTTACCAGTAATAGGTTCTGCTTTTGCTATTATAGTAGTAAAGCAGTTCTTTGGTGGCTTAGGTCAAAACTTTATGAATCCAGCACTAGCTGCAAGGGCTATGCTTTTATCTTCATGGCCAACACTTATGTCAGCTTTTGTGGCACCAGGAGCAGTAGATGGACAATCTTCAGCTACTCCATTATCCATAATGAAATATGGGGCTTCAGATGCAGCAGCATCAGCAACTGTAGCAGAAGCAGGGGATGCATTGCCTGCTCTTAAGGAAATGTTTTTGGGAAATATTGGTGGTGCTATAGGAGAAACATCTGCATTATTACTATTAATTGGTGCTGTGTATTTATTGATTAGAGGGGTTATAAACTGGAGAATACCTTTCACTTATATAGGAACAACAGTTATTGTATTATTACTTTTAGGTACTGAAATGGAACAAATACCATATCATATATTTGCAGGAGGACTTATATTAGGAGCATTCTATATGGCAACAGATTATGCTTCATCGCCAGTAACACCATTAGGGCAGATAATATTTGGTATAGGAGCAGGACTTTTAACGGCAATCATCAGAGTAAAAGGTGGATATCCAGAAGGAGTATCTTATTCTATATTACTTATGAATGTAGCTACACCACTTATTGAAAGATTTACTAGTCCTAAAGTATTTGGGGAGGTGAAGTAGATGAATGAAACATTGAAATTAGGATTGATTTTACTTTTAATTACTGCAGTATCTGCATTTATTTTAGCTGCTTCAAACAATGCAACATCAGCTAAGATTGAGGAGGCTGATAAAATAGCTAATGATGAAGCTAGAAAAGAAACTTTACCTGATGCTAAGGATTTTGAACCAATAGATAAAGAAAAACTAGATAGTATACAAAGCTCTAATGAAGGAGTTTTAGAAATTTTTGAAGGAAAAGATGAAAGTGGAGAAATAGTAGGCTATACTTTAAAAAATTTAGTAGGCGGATTTGGTGGAGATATTCAAGTTATGACAGGTATATCTGTTGAGGGAAAAATAACTGGAATGAAAATATTATCTCATTCAGAGACTCCAGGACTTGGAGCTAAGGCTGAAGAACCAGAATTTCAAGAGAGATTTAAAGGCATACCTACAGAAAATGATCTAGTAATAGTAAAGGAATCTCCATCTAATAACAATGAAGTTGAGGCTATAACTAGTGCAACAATTACTTCAAATGCTGTTGCAGATGGAGTTAATTTAGCAAGAGAAATTTACAATTCACAGCTTTCTAAATAATATTCTATTCTTTTGGAGGTGTAAAAATTGAAGTTGTCTGAAACCTTTAATAATGGTTTAATTAAAGAAAATCCAATATTTGTACAGTTAGTAGGAATGTGTTCTACTTTAGCTGTTACCACTTCTGCAAAGAATGGTTTAGCTATGGGATTAGCTGTAACAGGAGTATTGGTAGGTTCAAATTTAGTTATATCACTTATTAGAAATGTAATACCAGATAAAATTCGTATTCCATCCTTTATAGTTGTAATTGCAACATTTGTAACTATGATTGAAATGTTTATGAAGGCCTATGCTCCAGCATTATATAGTGCTCTAGGATTATTTATTCCATTAATTGTTGTTAACTGTATTATATTTGCAAGAGCAGAATCATTTGCCTCTAAAAACAAACCTATACCTGCAATAGTTGATGGTTTAGGAATGGGATTAGGATATACTGTTGCTTTAATTATTTTAGCTAGTATTAGAGAACTATTAGGTGCTGGTACATTATTTGAACATCAAATAATGGGAGCAGGATATCAACCAGTCTTAATTGCTATAATGCCGCCTGGAGCATTTATTATATTAGGAATTCTTATAGGTATTTTTAATAAAGTTAGAATGAATAATGAAGAGAAAAAAGCTGCACAAGAAGAAAAAGCTACTGTCGAAGCGTAATGTAAGGGAGGGAATCAAATGTCACTATTTACCATATTGATTAGCACTATATTTGTTAATAATTATGTTTTTGCTAGATTTTTAGGAATATGTCCTTTTCTAGGAGTTTCTAAAAAAACTGATACAGCTTTTGGTATGGGAGTTGCAGTAACTTTTGTTATTACTTTATCGTCTATCATCACTTATTTTATTCAAAAAGGAATTTTAGACACATTAAAATTAGGATATCTTCAAACAATCGTATTTATTTTAGTTATTGCTACATTAGTTCAATTTGTTGAAATGGTTATGAAAAAGACAAGTCCTACTCTTTATAATGCATTAGGAGTATATTTGCCACTTATAACTACAAATTGTGTTGTACTTGGTGTTGCAATACTCAATATTCAGGAAGAATATACATTGATTCAAACAATCGTAAATTCTATTGGAGCTTCTATAGGTTTTACATTGGCATTGGTATTGATGGCAGGAGTGAGAGAACAATTAGATTTGGCAGATGTTCCAGAAGCATTAGATGGTTTTCCAATTGCATTAATTGCTTCAGGTCTTATGTCAATAGCTTTCTTAGGATTTAATGGACTTGTATAGGAGGTATAAAAATGAGTACAATAATATATCCATTATTAGTTTTAGGTGGTTTAGGATTATTATTTGGTATAGCATTATCCCTTGCATCTAAAGCCTTTGCAGTAGAAGTAGATCCAAAAGTAGAAAAAATAATAAAAGTATTACCAGGAGCAAATTGTGGAGCTTGTGGTTATCCTGGATGTGAAGGATTTGCAAATGCAGCAGTTCAAGGGAAAGCACCTGTAAACGGATGTAAAGTTGGTGGAAGTCCTGTAGCTGAAAAAGTTGGAGATATTATGGGAGTAGGTGCAGGAGAAACTGAGAAGCAAGTAGCTAAAGTACTTTGTCAAGGAAAAGATTGTAATGCTATTAAAAAATATCAATATGAAGGTATTAAAGATTGTAAAGCTGCAAATGTAATTGCAGGTGGAGATAAAGGTTGTCAATATGGATGTTTAGGCTATGGAAGTTGTAAGGAAGTATGTCAATTTGGAGCAATAGAAATAGTAGATGGAATTGCTGAAATTGATCCAGAAAAATGTACATCATGTGGACAATGTATAAAGGTATGTCCAAAAGGTATAATTGAAATGGTTCCATATACACAGAAAGTAGTAGTAAAATGTAAAAGCCATGATTTTGGAAAGCCTGTTAAAGATAATTGTAGTGTAGGATGTATTGGATGTCAAATGTGTGTTAAATCTTGTCCTACTGATCCAAAGGCTATGCAATTTGATAATAAATTGGCTTATATTGATTATGAAAAGTGTATAAATTGTGGACTATGTGCTCGAAAATGTCCAACGGGAGCCATAGGGTCATTATTGAAAAAACCTGAGAAGGATAAAAAAGTAGTAGAAAAGGGTCTCTAGTAAAGACCCTTTTTTAATGGGAAAATTTTTATTAAAATGTAACTTGTAAATAAAAAATATAAGTGGTAAACTTAATATGTGTATTTATTACTAAAAATCAATAAAAAAAGGGTGTTTATATTGACAAAAGGGGATAAATGTTTAATAATCACTATTATAATAATAAGTTTATTCTCTTTATGGCATGTAAAGAAAGAGGCTACAAGTTATAATGAAAAATATATTGAAATTCAGGTTGATGGTAAGGAATATAAAAAAATAACATTTGGACCAGAAGTTATAGGGAAAAAGATTCCTATCAATACTGAATTTGGTTATAACTTAGTAGAAATAGGAGATGGCAAAGTAAGAGTAGTTGAAGCTGATTGTCCTGATCAGCTAGATGTTAAACAAGGCTATATTGAAAAACCAGGAGAAGTTATAGTTTGTTTACCAAATAAATTAGTTATTGAGATAAAAGGAAAAACTGATAGTAAAGATAAGGATATTGACTATATTAGTCATTAAAGAGAGTGTGGTAAAATGAAAAAATTAAAAAAAATGATATTTTTATCTTTGTTAGTCTCATTAGGTCTTGCTCTTAGTATTATTGAATCTTTTATGCCAGTACCATTTATAGCTCCTGGGGCAAAATTAGGATTATCAAATATGGTAGTACTAATTACGTTAGTAGTATTTGGATTTAAAGAAGCTTTAGTTGTAGGTATTTTGAAAAGTTTATTATTTACTTTAGTAACAGGTAGTATATCAAGCTTATTTTACAGTTTATCAGGTACAATTTTTAGTTCTATAGTTATGTTTGTAGTATATTTATATTTTTCAAAAGTATTCAGTTTGATTGGAGTAAGTATTTTTGGAGCTGTAGCGCATAATACTGCACAGGTTTTTGTTGCAAGTTTAATAATGAACAATTTTAAAATATTTTCTTATTTGCCAATATTACTTTTAACAAGTCTTTTTACTGGATACTTCATAGGATTAGCTTCTATTTTCATAAGCAAAAATCTAAAAAAAACATTTCAACTAAAATATGAAGTGAATAAAATATAGGTGATATTATGGGAAAAATAATTTTAGCTTCTTCTTCTCCTAGGAGAAAAGAGCTATTATTTAAGTATAATGTTCAGCCTCTAATAGTGTCTAGCAATATTTCAGAGAATATAAATATAAATGAAAAACCAGAAGAAGTAGCAATGTCATTAGCATATGAGAAAGCTTATAATGTATCAAAACAATTTAACAATAATGAAATAGTTATAGGAGCAGATACTTTAGTTTGCTTGAACAACAAAATATTGGGGAAACCCAAAGATGAGCAGGAAGCTTTTTCTATGCTCAAAATGTTAAATAGCAGAAGGCATTTTGTTATTACAGGGCTAGCTATCATAAAGGCAGGTACAAATTTGAAGATAATTGAATATGAGAAAACTGCTGTTACTTTTAGATATTTGACAGATAAAAAAATCAAGAAATATATAAACACTGGAGAATATAGTGATAAAGCTGGTGCATACGCAATTCAAGGTTTTGGAGAATTATTTGTAGAAAAAATTGAAGGATGTTATTCTAATGTAGTGGGACTTCCAGTTACAAAATTAGATATGATTTTAGAAAAATATTTCAATGTTAGCCTACTGTAATTTTAGAAAATTAATAGGTAGGTGAAATTTTGTGGGGAATGATTTAAAGGAGAACAGAGATTATACTATTAAAGATATGCCATTAAGTGAAAGACCTAGGGAAAAACTATATAAATATGGTGTTAAATCTTTATCAAATGCAGAGCTTGTTGCAGTCATAATTAGAACAGGAAGTAGAAGTGATACAGCTATAGATTTAGCTCAAAGATTGATTAGTATGGATAAAAGAGGTATAGGATATTTATCTGATGCTTCCTTTGAAGAACTAATTTCCGTAAAAGGTATAGGGAAATGTAAGGCGGCTCAAATAATTGCTGCTATTGAACTTGGCAAAAGAATTGGGGCTCAAAGTGGAGAAGATAAAGTAAAGGTAACTTCTCCCGTAGATATTGTAGATCTAATAATGGAAGAAATGAGGTATTTTAAGAAAGAACATTTTAGAATAGCTATATTAGATACTAAAAATCATATTATAACTGTGGAAGATATATCAATAGGAAACTTAAACTCTTCCATAGTTCATCCAAGAGAAGTATATAATATTGCTATAAAAAGAAGTGCCAATTCCATTATACTTATTCACAATCATCCTAGTGGTGATCCTACTCCAAGTAGGGAAGATATACAAATAACTAATAGATTAATTGAGACTGGAAACATAGTTGGAATTAAAGTATTAGATCACATTATCATCGGGGATAACAGATATTTGAGCTTTAGAGAAAGAAATATAATATAAGATATGAATGAGGAAGGAGCAAAAATATATGGGATTATTTAGTGCTTTTACCAAGGATATGGGTATTGACTTAGGAACTGCAAACACTTTAGTGTATATTAAAGGGAAGGGAATAATAATTCGAGAACCTTCTGTGGTAGCTATTCATACTAATACAAGAGAGGTCCTTGCAGTAGGTGAAGAAGCAAAGAAAATGATTGGAAGAACACCTGGGCATATAGTAGCTATTAGGCCATTAAAAGATGGAGTTATTGCTGATTTTGATGTAACTCAAAGTATGCTAAAATATTTTATAAAAAAGGCAAATCAAAGACGTTCTATTTTCCAACCTAGAGTAGTTGTATGTGTTCCTTCTGGAGTTACAGAAGTGGAAAAAAGAGCAGTTGAAGAAGCTACAATTCATGCAGGTGCTAGAGATGCTTATCTTATAGAAGAGCCTATGGCAGCAGCTATTGGTGCTGGTCTTCCAGTTCAAGAAGCTACAGGTAGCATGATTGTAGATATTGGAGGAGGAACTACAGAAGTTGCTATAATATCTTTAGGTGGAATTGTTACAAGCAAGTCCATAAGAATTGGTGGAGATGAATTAGACGAGTCTATAGTATACTATATTAAGAAAGAATATAGTTTAATGATAGGTGAAAGAACAGCAGAAGAGATAAAAATAGTTATAGGTTCAGCAGATGAAAAAAATAAAGAAACTAAAATGCAAATAAGAGGAAGAGATTTAATAAGTGGACTTCCTAAAACTTTAGAAATTACTTCTTCAGAAATTCATAAAGCTATGAAAGAGCCTATAGCAAATATAATAGATGCGATTAAATTTACATTAGAGAAAACACCGCCAGAGCTAGCTTCAGACATTATGGAGCAAGGTATTATGCTTACAGGTGGAGGGGCACTTCTAAGTGGCATTGACAAACTTATAAAAAGTGAAACAGGTATGCCTGTCCATACAGCAGAAGATCCTCTTGATTGTGTAGCTATAGGTACAGGAAGAGCATTGGAAAGTATAGAAGTATTAAAAAAAACTTTAAGTAGTAATAATAGACCAGATTAGTGGTGATAAAATATGTCTAGATTTAAAAAATATAAAGATAGGATGGTAGTAACTATAGTTGCTATCATTCTAATTATTATGATAGGTATGACGAGTAGTGAAAGGGCAAATATAACAGGCGTTGAAAAAGCTATTGGAAATATAATTTCTCCAATACAAAAAGTGTTTTTCAATATTGGAAGGCATGTTTCTGATTTTTTTGGTACAATAGGGAATTTTGGTAAGATTAAAGGAGAAAATAAAGAATTAAAAAAGAAAATAGCAGTACTGGAAGAAAAAAATAGAGAGTATGAAGATATAATTGGGAAAACTGATTTTTTAAGAAAAGAGGCATTGCTTAAAGAAAAGACTAAATACAACATAATAGATGCACAAGTAATAGGAAAAGAGCCAGGGAATTGGTTTGATAGATTTTTAATTGATAAAGGTTCAAAAGATGGTGTAAAAAAAGGCGATACAGTAATTCAAGGCGTAGAAGTAAATAATAAATTAGTTCAAGAAGGCGTAGTAGGAAGAATAGTTGATGTAGGAGACAATTGGTCTAAGGTAGTATCTATTGTAGATGAAAGTAGCAATATTTCATTTAAAATTCTTCGAACTCAAGAAGGTGGTATTTTGTCTGGTAATGTAGATAATAAAATAAGTGGATACTTATTTGATAATAAAGCTGATGTAACTAAAGGAGACAAGCTATTTACATCAGGATTGGGAGAAGCATATGTAGAGGATTTATATATTGGCAAAGTAAAGGAAGTAGTTAAGAAAGAGGAAGATTTAATGAAAAGAGTGGTAGTGACTCCTGCTGTTAATTTTAAGAAAATCTATAGAGTCCATGTAATTTCTAATTAAAGAAAAGGAGTATTTTAAATTGCAGAGTTTAATTATGTTTATAATAATTGTTGTTAATTTCATATTGCAAAGTACCATTCTTCAAAGTATAAATATATTGGGCATAGTTCCTAATACTACATTAGTTATCGTAGTTTCTATAGCACTTTTAAAGGGAAAGAGGACTGGAGGTATTGTGGGACTTTTAGCAGGATTATTACAAGATATTATTTTTAGTCCTACTATAGGACCGAATGCTTTTGTTTATTTTTTCATCGGTTATCTCATAGGTTTAAGTGAACAAAAAGTTTTTAAAGACAGTTTATTTATACCATTTATTTTCACTATTATAACTAGTTTAGCATATCATGGAGTTTATTGTGTTTTTATGTATTTTCTTGGAACTAATATAAGATTTCATTTTTTCCTAAGAGATTCTGTTCTTTTAGAAACTCTATATAATAGTATACTAATTATGCCTATATACAAATGGTTTTCTAACATCTTTACTGTTCCTTCCATTAAATTTGGTAGGAGATAGGAGTGAGATAATTGAAGTTTTTAGAGAAATTGAAAGATAGATACAATATAATCATAATACTCATATCCATCATGTTTTTAGTCCTTTCATTTAGACTAGCTACATTGACTATAGTAGACGGAGATCATTATAGACAGCTTTCCGATACAAAACGAGTCAAAGAAATTGCTATGACAGCTCCCCGTGGCGAGATAAGGGACAGGAATGGAAAACTAATTGCTGGAAATAAACCAAGCTTTACAGTTCAGATACTTAAAGATGAATTGAAAAACATAAAAGATATAGAAAAAAAGAATGAAATAGTACTAAATCTTATAAAGCTATTAGAAGAAGATGGAGTAGACTATGTTGATGATTTTCCAATAGAGTTAAATACATTTAAATTTATTGATGAAAATATGAATTATAGCGAAGATGCTAGTGCTATGGATAAAGTCATAGATATAATAGTTGAAAAAAATTTGCTTCCACAAATGCTTGATACTTATTATACAGGAGATAAGGCAGAACATTTTCAGTTCTTAACTGTAAATAAAGCTATACATGCATTACAAAATAAAGGTATGGATATTCCTATAGATGCAAGTTTAAATGGAAATAATGTAAGTTTAGAGTTTGATGATGGCGAAGGTGTTAGTAAATGGAAAGAAGAACAGAAACTGTCTTCTAATATAGGAGCAAAAGAAGCAATTTTAAAATTGATTGATAATGATAAGAATGTTATAAGAAGTATATTAGACCATCCTATCTCTAGAGAGCTAACTTATGAACTATTGGAAAGCAAAGGTCTTGTTAATGATATAAAGATGATTCCATATACTATTGTATTTGATGAAGAATATGCTGAGCAGAAATCAATTCTTATGAGAAATTTCAATAGTATAAATAAAAATTCTAAAGCTAAAGATGATTTTGTAAACATAGTCCTTGAAACAGGTGTAAGAGAACTATTAGAAAATGTTATAGAAGAGAAGGATGACAAAGATAATGTAATTGGTAGGGTAGTTCCAGGAGAAATTTTAATTAAAGAAATTGAAAAAAAAGGAAAAGACTGTCCGGTAACTTTTGAAATAAGTAAAGACAATAAAAAGGTTATCTATAAATTTAAGAAAAAAAGTAAAATAACTAAACTTAATCCCCTAGCCTATCTTATCGAACAAGGGAAAAGCACTAAAGCCATAAATGAAATGATCACTAATGACAAAGTTAAAAATGCAGCTCAAGAACTAATATTAAGTAATGGAGTGAATCCTAAAATATCTATAACTGAGTGGGAGTATGTAGCTATAAATAATAAAAATAATTGGTATTCTAGTTCTAAAACTCCCAAAAATAGTAGTCCAGAAGAAGCTTTTAATCATTTAAGGAAGAAATATGGAATAGATGAAAATTTAAGTAAGTATGAAGCAAGATCCATGCTTTTAATATATGATCAATTAAATAAGCAAGGGTTTAGAGCTTATCAACCTATAAATATTGCTTATGGAATTAAAAATTCTACAGTAGCTAAAATAGAGGAAGACACAGTAAATATGCCAGGCATTGATGTATCCATAGAACCTGTTAGATATTATCCTATGGGAAATTCAGCTTCACATATACTTGGGTATTTAGGGAAAATATCCCAACCTCAAGAGATTAAAAAATATGTTGAAGAAAAGAAATATTCTCCAAATGATATAATTGGTAAGACTGGAGTGGAAGAAAAATTTGAGGATAAATTAAAAGGTAAGGACGGAATTAAAAAAGTTGAAGTAGATGTTATGGGGAATACTATCAAAACTGTGGATCAGAAGAAGCCTATACCTGGGAACAATTTATATCTTACAATAGATGCAGAACTTCAAAAAGTGGCAGAAGAGTCCTTAAAGAAAACTCTAGAAGCTATACAAAAAGGTGGAACTTATGAAAGTGAATGGGGAAATTATAAATTTGGAACTAGTAAAAAAGGGAGACCTTATATAAATGCTACATCAGGAGCTGTTGTAGCTTTAAATGTTAAAACTGGTGAAGTATTGGCATTAGCAAATTATCCTGACTATGATCCAAATTTATTTGCTACTGGTATATCTAGTGCAGATTGGGAAAGTCTATTTCCAGAAAATGAAAAAGACTTATTAGCACCAAGACCGCTATATAATATAGCACTTCAAACAGCAATACAGCCTGGTTCTACTTATAAAATGATAACAGCATTGGCTGCATTGGAGAAAGGCTTGTCTCCAACAAAAACTATAACAGATATGGGATATGTTGATATTGGAGGTGAACCATTTGGTTGTTGGATTTGGAATAGTCGTAGAGGTACTCATGGGCCTGAAAATCTTTATGATGCACTTAGAGATTCTTGTAACTATTATTTTTACTCAGTTACTTTAGGGAAGAATCCTAGGACTGGAGAAGGACTAGGTATGAAAGTGGATATTGAAGATATAGTTAAGATATCAAAAGAATTTGGATTAAATGACAAGACTGGCATTGAAATAGATATACCTAATGAATCATCAGGAGGAGTTCCAGATCCTGAAAGAAAAATAACTATAACTAAAAATATATTGAAAAACTTTCTAGAACAGAATTTAAAAAAATATACAAAAGAAGATGAAAAACTTTCAAATGCTGATATTAAGAAAAATATTGAAGAAATAATTAGCTGGACAGATTTAGAAATACCTTTATCAAGAGGGGAAGTATATAGAAGGTTAGAAAAAATGGGAATAGATCCAGATAAAAAAATTAATAATGATACAGAAAGTTTGACAGACAAAATAAAATATACTTATTTAAGTCAAGCAGGGTGGACTGCGGCAGATACATTAAATGTTTCTATTGGACAAGGTGAAAATTCATATACTCCTATTCAAATGGCTAATTATGTAGCTACTATTGCAAATGGAGGATATAGAAATAAAGTAACTGTTGTAGATAAAATTAAAAACTATGATAATTCAAAGGTTATTCATAATCAAAAAGTTGAAAGAGAGAGAGTTAAACTAAATAACTATAAACATATAGAAGATGTAAAACTTGGTATGGAGAAGGTAGTAAGTGAAGGTACAGCAAGAAGTATATTTGCTAATTTTCCAGTATCAGTAGCAGCAAAAACAGGAACTGCTGAAAAAAGTGGAATAAATCCTGCGACTGGAGATACCTATGATGACTTTGCTTGGTTCGTAGCTTTTGGACCTTATGAAGATCCTGAAATAGCAGTCGCTGTAGTTTTATTCCAAGGAGGTAGTGGTGGCTATGCAGGACCACTAACAAGGGATATAATTGCTCAATATTTAGGATTAAATGATAAAGCAGATAAGAAAAATTTGTCATCTACAACTGAAATGGAGAGATAATTTCTCTCCTATTTTTTTTATAAATTAAGAAGGAATTACAAATTTTTTGAAGAAGTATTATTAATGGAGGGCTTTGGAGGTAATACTATGACACAAGATTTAGTAGTGTTTAAAGGAACCCAAGATGGAGTGTATATCTACATACGGGAGGGAAGTTTTGATTCTATAAAAGAAGAGTTGGATATTAAATTAAGAAAATCTGGTGCTTTTTTTAAAGGTGGAAAGATTGTGGACTTTAAAGGAAAAAGACTTAGCAGTAATGAATTAGAAGAGTTGAAAGATATTGTTAAAGATAAACATCATTTAAAAATAGTAGAAAGAAAAAAAGTAAAAGAGAAAGATTTTTTTACTGGAATTAAAGAAGGAATGACTAAATTTGTTAAAACCACATTGAGATCAGGACAATCAATTGAATATAAAGGGAATGTTGTAATTTTTGGAGACGTAAATCCAGGCTCTATAGTTATATCAGGTGGAAATATAGTAGTACTTGGAAGTCTTAGAGGGGTGGCTCATGCAGGTTGTAGTGGCAATAAAAATGCTATAGTTGCTGCTTTTTCTCTTCAACCAAGCCAGCTTAGAATAGCAGATTTGATAGCTAGACGTCCAGATGAAGATATAGAAGAGCCTAAATGGCCTGAAATAGCAAGGATAGAAGGAAATGAAGTAATTATTGAAAGGTATCTACCGAAAAAATAAATTAAAAAGGGAGGCATATGTATGGGGAAAGTAATTGTTATAACATCAGGAAAAGGTGGAGTTGGAAAAACTACTACTGTAGCAAATATAGGAACAGGACTAGCAATGCTAGGTAATAAAGTTGTTGTGGCAGATGCTGATATAGGTTTAAGAAATTTAGATGTGGTTATGGGATTAGAAAATAGAATTGTATATGATATTGTAGATGTAGTGGAAAAAGTTTGTAGACTTAAGCAAGGGCTTATCAGGGACAAGCGTTATGAAGGACTTTACCTTTTACCAGCAGCACAAACGAAAGATAAATCTGCAGTGAACCCAGAACAAATGCTTGAACTCTGTAATGAGTTAAAAGAAGAATTTGATTATGTTTTGATAGATTCACCGGCTGGAATTGAATTAGGATTTCAAAATGCAATTGCTGGAGCTGATGAATCTATAGTAGTTACCACACCTGAAATATCTGCAGTAAGAGATGCTGATAGGGTTATTGGATTATTAGAAGCAAAAGGATTAAATAGTCCAAAGCTTATAATAAATAGAATTAGGCCAGATATGGTTAAAAAAGGAGATATGATGAATATTGAAGATATGATTGATATTCTAGCTATAGACTTGTTGGGAGTAGTGCCAGATGATGAGGCTATAGTTGTAGCAACAAATAGGGGAGAGCCTGTAGTTGTAAATGAGTCTGCTTTAGCAGGTAAAGCTTATAACAATATTTCACGAAGGATTATTGGAGAGGAAGTTGAATTATTGAATTTTAAACAAGAGGAAGGCAAGTTCAGTAAAATAATGAAAATATTGTTTAGCAAATAAAGGGGGAGATTTCTTGGACTTTTTCAAGATGTTTTCAAAGGAAAATAAGGAGAGCAAAAATATAGCTAAAGAAAGGTTAAAGCTAGTACTTATCCATGATAGGGCTGATATTTCACCTAAATTTCTTCAAATGATAGAAAGCGATATAATAAGAGTTATGTCTGAATATGTGGAAATAGATGAAGAAGGACTAGATGTAAAAATGACTAGAACCAAAAATGGAAATGATGGTAGTTCTGTTCCTGCACTTATTGCAAATATACCAATTATAAAAGTAAAAGATATGTAAATATAATAATTAGAAAAATAACAAAATAATGTTGATTTTTTTAGTAAAGTTTTATATAATCAATTGTAGACTTTAATCATCCAAATTTGTTCAAAAATAATATAAAAATGCAGGAGGGACACAAATGAGGAAAAAAGTATTATCTCTTATTTTAATTGCTATATTAGCAATGGGTGTTTTTGCTGGCTGTGCAAAGGATGAAACATCAAAGACTGATGAGCCAAAAGAAGGTGGAGAAAAAACTTCTGAAAGTGCAGGAAAAGGTGATTTAAAGGATGGAAAATATCTAGTTAAATTGCCAGTAAGTGATCATATGAATTATCCTATGGCAACTATGGAAGTTAAGGATGGAGAAATTACTTCATTTGATTACAATGAGTATTTTGCTGAATCTGGAGAAGCAAAAAACGCAGAAAACTATGATTATGAAGAAGGCCTAGAAGTAATTAAGAATTTAAATAAACAATTTATGGACAAGAAAGATGCAGACTCAATTGATTATGATGCTGTATCAGGAGCGACTCATACTAAAGAAAGCTTTAAAGAAATAGTTCCTGCTCTTATAGAAAAGGCAGAAAAAGGTGAAGTTCATGAACCAGTTTACAAAGATGGTGAATATGAAGCTAAAGCAGACAAGGATAATCATGGATGGTTGCCAGAAATTAAAATTGTAGTTAAAGAAGGAACTATTATTGGGGTAGATTTTAAAGATGTTGCAGTAGAAGACATGGAAGGAGAAAAGGTTGTATTAGACGAAAAAACTAAGGAACCAGTTATGGAAGATGACGAAACTCCAAAAACAGAGCCAACTAAAGTCAAAAAAGGCGATATAAAGTCTTTAGAAAACTATTCATATCTACCTTCTTTCGATACAATAAAAGAACTGACAAAACAAATAATTGACAATGACAATGTGGAAAACTTAAAACTTGATGGAATATCAGGTGCAACAAATACTAAGGATACTTTGTTAGAACTAGCTACTAAAGCCTTAGAAAGTGCAAAATAAAAGTACTTAAGAGACAAACCCTAACATAAAGTTAGGGTTTGTTAACTTTAATAATCAATTTAAGAGGAGAGAAAAAATGAGATATAGGAATAAAATAATATCTTTGATAGCTTTTATTTTAGCTTTCTCCATATTTTTAGGAGGATGTGGAAAAAAAGAAGATAAAGAGCCTCTCTCAAAGACTGAGTTTATGATGGATACAGTCATGACTATTAAATTATATGACAAAAAAGATGAAGAAGTGCTGAAGAAAGCTTTTAACAGAATAAAAGAAATTGAAGATAAAATGAGTAATACTATAGAAAATAGTTATATAGATAAAATAAATAAGAATGCAGGCAAGGCACCAATAGAAGTAGATGAAGAAGTATATAATTTACTTGTCAAAGCTAAAAAATTTGCTGAATTGACAGATGGAGCTTATGAACCTACTATAGGTCCTTTAGTAGAACTCTGGAATATTAAAGGTGAAGGTAAAAATGATAAGCATACTATTCCTAAAGAAGAGGATATAAAGAAAGCACTTGATAAAGTAGACTATAAAAAATTAGAACTATTAGATAATAATAAAGTGCTTTTAAAAGACAAGGGTATGAAACTAGACTTAGGAGGAATAGCAAAGGGATATGCTGGTGATGAAGTTAAAAAGGTATTAGAGGAAAATGGAGTTAAACATGCTATAATAGATTTAGGCGGAAATATATATGCTTTAGGTTCTAAAGAAGGAGATAAATCTTGGAAAATTGGAATACAAAACCCAAAAGAAGAAAGAGGTAGTTATGTAGGCATTGTTGAAGTAAAAGAAAATGCAGTAGTTACTTCAGGAGATTATGAAAGATATTTTGAAGTAGACGGAAAAAGATATCATCATATAATAGATTCTAAGACTGGATATCCATCAGACAATGAACTATCTGCAATAAGTATTATATCTAAAAGCTCTACAGATTCAGATGCATTATCTACTGCTTTATTTGTATTGGGAAGAGAAAAGGGAGCGAAAGTTTTAAGTAAATTAGAAGATACAGAGGTACTTTATATAACTAAATCGGGAAAAGTTTATATTTCTAATGGTATGAAAGATAAATTTACTTTGAAAAATCCTAATTTTGATTTGAAGATTAATGAATATAAATGAGAATAAAACCCGCCAATAATAAATACTATATTATTAAATAGGCGGGTGATATTATGATTAATAATAGATATAAAAGTAGTACTAAAAGGTATAAAAGAAGTTCTAAAGGTAAAAGCTTTTATAAAAAACAATTAAGTAAAATATTGATTGCTTTAGTTATATTAATAATTATTTTAATAATAAAAAAAATCAATATTAAATTTACAAATAAGGTGATACGTATAATAGATAAAGGTATTAAACATGAATTTAATGTAAAAGTTGAGGGAAAGAAAGCATTGGATTTTTCAAAAAAAATTTTAAAGGTACCAGAAAAAGCAGTTTCTGTATTTAACCCTGATTCTAAAAATAAGGATTATATTTCTCCACTAGAGGGAAAAATACATAGTTCTTCTGAAAAAACAAAAGGTATCAATATTCAACCTTACGAAGAAACGGATGTTCTATCTATAGGAAAAGGCACTGTTACTAGAATAGAGGAAAGGAAGAATTCAAACTATTATATAACAGTTAATTATGAGGATTTTGAAGCAATATATGGGAAATTGGAAAAAGTAAATGTATCTATGGGAGATATAGTTTTTAAAGGAGAAAAAATTGGTACTTTAGGAGATATAAATGGGAAAGAAAAACTATTATATTTTGAAATTTGGAAAGATGGCCATACTATAAATCCAATGGATATTGTGACAATTAATTAAAATATTATAGAGGAATAATTCCTCTTTCATTTTTAGGAGAGATAAAATGAATCTTATACTTATAGATATTAAAAAAGATAAAAATAGTATAGCTATAATAGAGGAAGATAGGCTAGTAGAATTTTATATAGAAGAAGAAAATGAAAAGATACTAGGTAATATATATAGAGGTAAAGTCGTAAATGTACTTCCAGGTATGGAAGCTGCTTTTGTAGATATAGGAGAGAAAAAGAATGCTTATCTTTATATAAAGGATGCTCTTCCAAAGCTTGTAGATTATAAAGAAGATGTTTCAATAAAGGATATAGTTAAAGTTGGGGATGATTTAATAGTACAAGTTATAAAAGAGGCCATAGGAACAAAAGGACCTAAAATTACCACTCATATTACTATACCAAGCAGATATATAGTTCTTACTCCTTATTCTAATAAAATATCGATTTCAAGGAAAATTGAAGATGAAAATGAAATAAAGAGGCTATTAAATATAGGTGGAAATATAAAAAAAGATGATATAGGAATGATTTTTAGAACAGCTTCCCAAGGTGTGGAGTCTATTAAGTTAGAAGAGGAACTAAAATTTTTATTAGATTTATACAGTAAAATAGAAAGAGAAAAAAATTTTTCTCCTTCTCCAAAATTAATTTACAAAGAAATAGATATTTTAAATAGAATAATTAGAGATATTTTTATAAACTTTAAAGGAAAACTAATAATAAATAATAAGGAAAAATATAAAGACATACTAAATTTAGTACAGTACATAAATCCAGAATCTCATAAAAATATTGAGTTAAAAGATGGGAAGGATATTTTTAAATCCCATAATATTTATGATGAAATAGAAAAAGCTTTAAATAGAAAAGTACCTCTTAAAAGTGGAGGATATTTAATCATAGATGAAACAGAAGCTTTAACTGCAGTTGATATAAATACTGGGAAATATATAGGAAGTTTAGATTTAGAAAGTACTGCTTTAGAGACTAATTTAGAAGCCGTAGAAGAGTTGACAAGACAACTACGTCTTAGAAATATAGGAGGAATAATCATAATAGATTTCATAGCAATGAATAATCAAGACGATGAAGAATTAATAATGGAAAAATTAGAAGAAGAACTTAAAAAAGATAGAACAAAAACCAGTGTAGTAGGTATGACTAAATTAGGACTAGTTGAAATGACTAGAAAAAAGGTGAGGAACCGCCTTTCTTGGGGCTATTTTAAAACATGTCCACATTGTAACGGTAGCGGAAAAATATTATTGAATAATATTGACAAATAGGAAACTATTTGATAAAATTAAGTTCTGTAAGTAGCCGCACAGTGTAGGTTTTAAAGCCTAGTCACCTAACATTGGCGAGACTGGATAGGGGAGGTGCAATACAAATGTATGCTGTGATTGAAACTGGAGGAAAACAATATAGAGTTGAAGAAGGAGACACTATTTTTGTTGAAAAACTAAATGCAGATAATGGAGAACAAATTAGTTTTGATAAAGTTTTAGTTCTTTCAAAAGATAATGATTTAGTTGTTGGTAAGCCTTATATTGAAGATGCTAAAGTAGAAGGCACAGTTTTAGATCAAGGAAAAGGTAAGAAAATTGTAGTTTTCAAATATAAAGCAAAGAAAAACTATAGAAAAAAACAAGGACATCGTCAACCATATACAAAAGTAAAAGTTGAAAAGATTTTAGGATAATTAAAATGATAAAAATAGAAATATGTAAAAATGCATTAGGCAATATTTTCAAATATCTAGTAGAAGGTCATGCAGGATATGCAGAAAGAGGTAATGACATAGTTTGTGCAGCAGTTTCTATGCTTACTCAAACTACTCTTATTGCATTAAATGAAGTAGCTGAAATAGATGAAAAATATATTGAATATAAGATAGATGAAGAAAAGGGAATTCTGGAAGTATCTATTCCTAAAGATCTTCCAAATGAAAAATTAAATATTGCCAATACAATATTGAAAACTATGGAAGTAGGAGTTAAAGCTTTAATAGATAGCTATCCGAAATATATAACTCTCAAATATAGGGAGGTGGAATAATATGATAAAGTTAAATTTACAATTGTTTGCTACTAAAAAAGGAGTAGGTTCTTCAAGAAACGGTCGTGACAGTGAAGCTAAAAGATTAGGAGTTAAAAGAGGAGACGGTCAACTTGTATTAGCAGGTAATATTTTAGTTCGTCAAAGAGGAACAAAAATTCACCCTGGAACAAATGTAGGTAGAGGTGGGGATGATACATTATTTGCAAAAGTTGATGGTTTTGTTAAATTCGAGAAAAAAGGTAGAAATAGAAAACAAGTTAGTGTATATCCAGTAGAAGTAGAAGAATTAGCATAAATAAAAAATTGGCTTACCTAAAAAGGTAAGCTTTTTTATTATTAAAAAATATAAGGAGATGAATGTCTTGAAGAAAAATTCTGAATATCTAGAGAGAAACACTAGATATATATCATATATGAAAGATGTATTTAGAAAGCAGCGTCATGATTATATGAATTATTTTCAAATTATATATGGTTATCTACAGCTTGGAAAAACAGAAGAGGCAATAGGGCAAATTAAAAAAATTATCCAGCTTAACTCTAATATAAGCCAGATATATAAATTGTCTTTATTCCATATAAGTATATTTTTAGACAATGTCATTAAGGAAATGGAAGACTTAGAATATATAGTAGATATTGATGTTATAAATAACACAAAAAATACCATATCTTTTTTTGATAATGAAGAAAAAATAATTGAAAATTTAGGCTTGATTTTTACCTATTTTTTAGAGAAAGATATTGAGTCTAAAAAGAATATAGGCATAAAAATTGAAGAGTTTGAAGATAGAATATCTTTCATATTTTTTGGAGAAAATAAAATATCTACATTAATTAAAATTAATGAAAATGTAAAGATAATTGAGGATAACGGAAGAATTAATGTAGTTTTTAAATTAAAAAATTACATATAGCCTTAAAACAGAATAGTATTGACAGGACTAGTAGAATTGGTATAATTAAGTTACAAATTATTGTATAAGAATAAGTATAGAAGGATGGTATTATGTTTGTAGATATCGCAAAGATACGCTTAAAAGCAGGTAAAGGTGGAGATGGAGCAGTAGCTTTCAGAAGAGAAAAGTTTGAACCTTCTGGTGGCCCTTATGGAGGAGATGGAGGAGATGGAGGAAGTATTATAGTTGAAGTAGATGAAGGGCTTAAAACTTTAATGGATTTTAAATATAAAAGAATTTATAAAGCAGATAACGGAGAAAATGGTAGGACTAAAAAACAATATGGCAAAGCTGGAAAGGATTTAGTACTTAAGGTACCACCAGGAACTATAATAAAAGATTCAGAAACTGGTGGAGTTATTATAGATTTTAAAGATAAGGATGAAAAGTTTGTTATTGCAAAAGGAGGGCGAGGGGGCAAAGGAAATGCCAAATTTGCGACTTCCACTAGGCAGGCACCAAAATTTGCAGAATCTGGAGAAAGAGGAGAAGAAAAAGAAGTTATTTTTGAATTGAAATTATTAGCAGATGTTGGATTAGTTGGGTTTCCTAATGTAGGAAAATCTACATTGCTTTCAATAATGTCTGCTGCCAAGCCTAAAATAGCCAATTATCATTTTACAACTTTAAAGCCCAATTTAGGAGTTGTGAGAGTAGGAGAAGGCAAAAGTTTTGTAATGGCAGATATTCCAGGACTAATTGAAGGAGCTCATGAAGGTGCAGGTCTAGGGCATGAATTTCTTAGACATATAGAGAGAACAAGGCTTATAGTTCATGTAATAGATGCTTCTGGAATAGAGGGCAGAAATCCTTTAAAGGACTTTTACAAAATAAATGAAGAATTGAAAAATTATAATCCTAAATTAGCTGAAAAGCCTCAAATAATAGTAGCCAATAAAAAAGATATTGAAAGTTGGAGTGAAGGTTATAAAATATTAGAAGAAGGTTTAGCTAAAAAAGGTTATAAAATATTTCCTATTTCTGCTGCTACTAAAGATGGTATAGACATGCTTAAATATGGAATATGGGAAGAACTTTCAAAACTCGAAGCTGATTATGAAACTTTTGATGATCCAGTTGAGTTTAAGAGAATAGAAGAAAAAGAAGATATAGTAGTAAAATTAGAGGATGGCAAATTTATTGTAGAGGGAGATCTTATTGAAAAATTAGTGTATTCAACTAATTTTGACGATTTAGATTCATTGAGATATTTTCAAAATGTCCTTGTGAAGAAGGGAGTAGTGGAAGAATTAAAGAACTTAGGCATAGAAGAAGAGGATACAGTATATATTTGTGGATTTGAATTTGAATTTTTTGAATAGAAGACTATATGGAGGTTAAAAGAAAGAAATGGCATGTTATAATTGTGGAAATTGTAAAGAAAATAATCCCACATATTATTGTATAGCAAGAGATGAAGTAATTATAAACGAGAATTATATTCCAGAAGAAAAGAAAAGAGATGGATGGAAAGAAGGAAATAAGAGTTATGAATTTCATAGAAGGAATACAAGAAAAGAAATGGAAGATTAAAGAAGATACAAAAGGAGTGTATTAATTGTTAACGGGGAAACAAAGAAGCTATTTAAAAGGTATTGCAAATGCTATAGAACCTATATTTCAAATAGGAAAAAATGGTATTAATGAAAATTTTATAAAACAAATAGATGAAGCGTTGGAAGCGAGAGAAATTATAAAGGTAAATGTATTAAATAATAGTTTTTTAGAAACAAAATCTGCAGCTAATAAGGTAGCTGAGTTGACAGATGCAGAATTTGTTCAAAGTATAGGAAATAAATTTGTGATATATAGAGAGTCTGAAGAAAATAAAAAAATAGTTTTACCATAAAAAGATTGGCGAAGCCAATCTTCTTTATATTTTTAAATAAATAATAAATACAGTATGAAATATTGGAGGAATAATAATGATAAAATATAAGATGGGTATAATGGGTGGTACTTTTGATCCTATTCATATAGGTCATTTAATATTGGCAGAAGAGGCAAAAAATCATTTTGGACTTGACAAAATTATTTTCATACCTACAGGGAAACCACCTCACAAACATTGGGACAATGTTGCAGATTCTGTACATAGATATGAAATGACATTGATAGCTACTATAGACAATCCAGATTTCATTGTATCATCTATAGAGATTGATAGAGAAGGTACTACTTATACTATTGATACCATAAAATATTTAATAAATCAATATAATAATACTGAATTTTATTTTATAACAGGTGCTGATTCAATAGTAGAGATTTTCAAATGGAAAGATACTGAAAAACTCTTATCTCTTTGTAATTTTATCACAGCAAAAAGAGCTATTGTTTCGGATAATAAATTAGAAAAAACTATTTTAGATATAGAAAAAAGATTAGGAACTACTATAGATATTTTACCTATACCATATATAGATATATCTTCTACAAACATAAGGCAGAGGATAAAAAGAGGTAAATCTATAAAATACTATGTACAGGATGGTGTTAGAGAATATATATTAAAAAACAAATTATATATTGATTAGATATGGGGGAATAAATATGTTTGAAAAGTGGATACATGAAAAACTTGAAGATGAAATAGGAACTGTAAGATACAATCATTCTTTAGATGTAATGAAAGTAAGTATGGAACTTGCAAAACTATATGGGGAAAATGAGAAAAAAGCAGCATTGGCTGGCCTTCTCCATGACTGTGCTAAAATCAGAGAAAAAAGAAAATTATTGAAAATGGCTGGTGAGTTTGGTATAATTCTAGATAATGTCATGAAAAATAATGTAGAATTAATCCATGGGCCATTGGGAGCTGAAGTAGCTAGAAAAGAATATAATGTATTAGATATAGAAATATTGTCTGCAATAAAATATCATACAGTTGGAAAAGAAGATATGAGTTTATTAGAAAAAATTATTTTTATAGCAGATTATATTGAGCCTAACAGGAAATTTAAAGGTGTAGAGGAAGTTAGAAAATTAGCTTTTGAAGATTTAAATGCTAGCTTAATACTTGCAATGGACAATACTATTAAATTTGTTATTTACGGTGGGGGACTAATACATTTAAACACAGTAAAGGCAAGAAATTATTTGAAATTAGAAAAGAGTCTGGAGTGAAGTCTAGTGAAAAAGAAATTTATTAAATCATTTTTTACATCTTTTTTAGTTTTTGCTCTTCTTTATAGTGGGGGAGCCTATTATTACATAAATGTTAGAAATCAAGAAGCTGAAAGTAGCGATAATATATTTGATAGATTTATGAATGATGATGGCAAGGATGAATTAACTTTTCTTTTTTTGGGAGTAGATACTAAGGATCTATCAAATGATGATAAAGAAAGATCTGATACAATGATGTTGTGCAATGTAAATAAAGCTACAGGAAGTGTATCAATCCTATCAATACCGAGGGATACAAGGGTAAATATTAGAGGTAGGAAAAATGAAGAAAAGATAAATCATGCCCATGTCTATGGAGGACCAGAACTGTCAATAGCCACAGTTAAGGATTTGTTAGGAATAGAATTAGATTACTATGTTAGGGCTGATTATAAAATAGTAGAAGAGTTTGTAAATTTGATAGGCGGTGTGGAAATAGATGTGCCTATGGATATGAGTTATAGTGATTTAGCAGCTGATCCACCTTTGAGAATAGACTTAAAAAAGGGAAAACAAGTATTAGATGGGGACAAGGCTTTGCAATTTTTAAGATTTAGAAAAGGGTATGAAGATCAAGATTTGGGTAGGATAAATGCACAACAGGAATTTATTCAAGCTTCTATTTCTCAAACACTAAGGCCAGAAAATATAGTTAAGGTTCCCAAAATGGTAGAAGCTTATTATAAATATATAGATACTAATATACCTTTTGATACAATAATGAGATTTGCATTAAAGGCAAAAGGTATAAATACTGAAAATTTGGATATGGCTACATTGCCTGGAGAACCAGAGATGATAGATAAAGTATCATATTTTATACCTTATGAAGATGAAATGTATGAATTAGTAAAAAATATGTTTACTGACCATAAAACAGTAGAGAATAAATATACAGATGAAGATGAGGAAGAAGAAACAAATTGATTTTTACAGGAGGTATATTTAGTGAAAGAAATAGATAAAAGACTTTCCATTATATCAAAGGCTTGTGAAGATAAGAAAGCATTTGATATCAAAATATTAGGAATATCAGAACTAAGTAGTATAGGAGACTATTTTGTCATTGCTAGTGGAAATTCTACAACTCAAGTTGCTGCTATTGCAGATGAAGTTGAAGAGAAAATGGAAGAGTCAGGATTTGAAATATTACAAAAGGAAGGTCAAAATTCTGCTAGATGGATTTTATTAGACTATGGAGACATTATAATACATATATTCCATAGAGATGATAGAAAATTTTATGATTTAGAAAGACTTTGGGCAGATAGTGAAAAGATTGAACTATAAGTATATTATAAAAAATCTTCTTACTTAAGTGAGAAGATTTCTTTATATTAAAAAGGGAGGAATTTATATGGAAAAAGAATTAATATCAACTAATAAAGCACCTGCAGCTATTGGTCCATATTCTCAAGCCATGAAAACAGGAAATATGATTTTTACATCTGGACAATTAGGTATAAATCCTGAAACAGGGGAATTTGTTAATGATAATATACAAGAGGAAACAAGACAAAGTTTAAAAAATCTTATGGCTATAATGGAAGAAGCAGGTGGAACTTTTAAGGATATAGTTAAAGTAACAATATTTATCAAAGATATGGAAAATTTCTCGAAAATAAATGAAGTATATGAAGAATATTTTAGTACTCATAAACCTGCAAGATCCTGTGTAGAAATATCTAGACTACCTAAGAATGGAAATGTAGAGGTTGAAGCTATAGCCATTATATAAAATAAACACCTATATAGGTGTTTATTTTATATAAAAGAACTTCTTTTCTTTTTTCTTGCTGCTCTTTTAATATGTATAATTATTCTCCATAAAACAAATAAAACAATCAAAGAAAGCCACCATTTACCATTTAAATAATTTTTTACTATAGATTTATAGAAAGGTATCTTATCTATAGATTTATTAGAAATGATATTTACATATCCTAAGGAATCCCCATCAAGAAAATATTCAATCTTTCCTATAGTTTGTCCCTTAGAAATTGGTGCTTCTAATGAAGATGGAAGGGAAATTTTCTTTTTAATTTTATTCTTATAATTTTTAGGAAGACATGCATTAAAATTCTTTTCAGACACGCAAGCTATGGAATTACTTGTACCCTTTTTAATATTTACATTGTCAATAAATTCATTTTTTGTTAAAAGAGAAGTTTTTTCAAAGTTATCAAATCCATAATTTAATAACTTGTGTGTATCTGTATAGATATTTTTTCCCTCAGATTTCAGCACAACAGATATAAGTCTAGTTTTTCCCCTACTTGCGGAGGTAATTAAACATTGTCTAGCTGCATTTGTATATCCACTTTTAATTCCATCTACTCCATCATATTTAATAGGTATTATTTCTCCATTTAAATCTATTTTTCTAGTGCTATAAAGTAACCTATTAGAAGACCATAAATTTCTTGATTCCTCCTTTTTATTAGTATTAGGAATAGTATAGTGGTAGTTTTTTACTATTTCTCTAAATGTACTATTTTTCATAGCATATCTTGCTATAGTAGCTAAATCATGGGCTGTACTCACATGATTCTCATCAGGAAGTCCATTTGGATTTACAAAATGGGTGTCTAAAGCACCAACTTCTTTTGCTTTTTCATTCATTAAATTTACAAACTTTTCAACACTTCCTGAAATATGGATTGCAATAGCTACAGCTGCATCATTAGCAGAACCTATCAATAGTGCATTTATCAAATCATTTAATGTCAGTTCCTCCCCAGGATCTAAAGCAATATGTGTCCCGTCAATTCCCTCAATTATCTCATCAGTTATGGTGACTGTGTCATTTAAATCGCCTAATTCAATGGCTAATATTCCAGTCATTATTTTAGTGGTACTAGCTGGATAAAGTTGTTTATTAGGGTTTTTCTCATATAATACTTGTCCTGTTTCTTCTTCAATGAGAATAGCCCCTTCACCAGAAATATCTGGTTTATTGTTAAAAAGAGCATCTGCATAAGAAAAACTACAAAAATTTACTAGAATAGTTATCACAAGTATAAAGTATAGTTTTTTCAAAGTACCCACACCTTCCTTAACTGTATTTATATCATTATATCAAAAAATAAAGCTTTTTTATTATAAAAGTAAAAAAAGAAGGAAAAAAACTAGGGATAATAGAATTAATTAGTAGAGAATGGCAAAGAAACAGGGGGTGTGAAAGTGAAAATCTTTACAAAAAGAGAGCAAATATGTATACTAGTACTAGTTATAATAGTTATTTGTATTACATTTTATGGATTTTACAGAAATAATACAAAAGTTAATAATATGGATTTAGAAGATAAAAAAATAGAAGATGAAGAAATTCCTGAAGAGGAAGATAAGAATGAAGAAGTGAAAAATGAACCTGAATATATTATGGTTCATATTAGTGGACAAGTATTTAAACCAGGACTAATTGAGTTGAAAAATGGCTCTAGAGTGACAGATGCAGTAAATAAAGCAGGAGGTTTAAAGGATGAGGCAGATTTAGATAGAATTAATTTGGCAAAGAAATTAATTGATGAAGAAAAAATATATATTCCTAAAATAGGGGAAGAAAATGATATGGTAGAAGATATTAATAGTTCTAATGAAGATACTCAGGAAAATTCTCAAAATGGAAATGATAAAATAGATATAAATAAAGCAACTAAAGAAGAGTTAATGGGGTTACCTGGTATTGGAGAAGTACTAGCAGGAAGGATTATAGAATATAGAGAATCGAATAAATTTAAAACTATAGAAGATATTAAAAATGTATCAGGAATAGGAGATAAAAAATTTGAAAGTATAGAAAATATGATTATTGTAAATTGAAAGGGTGATATGAAAATGGATGAGAAAAGGCTTACTCAACTAACTAAGAGTTCTGGATGAGCTGCAAAATTAGGTCCAGATACCTTGGCACAAGTTTTGTGTCAAATACCAAAAAAATATGATGAGAACTTAATTGTAGGTCTTGATACTTCTGATGATGCAGCAGTTTACAAAATTGATAATGACTTAGCTATTATTCAAACTTTAGATTTCTTTACTCCTGTAGTTGATGATCCATATATTTTTGGTCAAATAGCAGCTGCCAATTCTTTAAGTGATGTTTATGCTATGGGTGGAGAGCCTAGGTTAGCTATGAATATAGTTTGTTTTCCAGACTGCTTATCTCCAGATATTTTAACTGAAATACTAAAAGGCGGTCATGATAAAGTAGAAGAAGCTGGTGCTGTATTAGTTGGTGGACATACTGTAAAAGATAATGAACCTAAATATGGTCTTTCTGTTACTGGTTTTGTTCATCCTAATAAAGTTCTTACCAATGGGGATGCTAAAGTTAATGATTTTTTAGTACTTACAAAACCTATAGGAACAGGTATTATAAATACAACTATAAAAGGTGGATTAGCAGATAAAAAAGACTATGATGAAGCAGTGAAAGTCATGACTACTTTAAATAAATTTGCAATAGAGGCAGCTAATAAAGTAGGTGTAAATGGATGTACAGATATAACAGGCTTTGGACTTTTAGGTCATAGTTTAGAATTGGCAGAGGCAAGCTCTGTAACTTTAAAAATAAAATATAAAGATATACCTTTAATTGAAGGTGCATTACAATATGCTCAGATGGGATTAGTACCAGCAGGAGCCTATTCAAATGAGGCATATATAGGGGACAAGATTCAATTTAATACAGAGTTACCAAGAGAGATAATTGATATATTATATGATCCACAAACCTCAGGTGGACTTCTTATATCTGTACCAGAAGATAAGGTTTGTGAATTGTTAAAAGAATTAAAATATACTCCTACTGATTTTGGAGTTATTGGTCAGGTAGTAGAAAAGGAAGATAAATATTTAATAATAGAATAAAGACAAAGGAAGGGTTGAATATGTCGGGAAAGAACTTATTTAGTTTGATACCAAAAGTTGATGATCTTTTAAACAATACTTTAATAATGAATATACTAAATGATTTTCCAAGAGTGACAGTAGTGAACTCTATAAGGGAAGAGATTAATTTATTGAGAGAAGATATAAAAAATAAAAATATAACTGAGGAAAATATAAATGAAAGACTTGAAAAATTACCTCATTTAATAAATGAAAGAATTAAAGAAAAAAATAGTTTTAAGCTTAAAAGAGTTATAAATGGAACAGGGGTAGTTATCCATACTAATTTAGGAAGATCATCAATAGATAAGGATATAATGGAAAATGTTGTAAATATTTCTTCTAATTATTCTAATCTTGAATTTGATTTAGAAAAAGGTAAAAGGGGCTCTAGATATAGTCATTTAGAAGATATAATTTCTGAAATAACTGGTGGAGAAGCAGCTATGGTAGTTAATAATAATGCTGCAGCAGTAATGTTAGTATTAAGTACCTTAGCTAAAGACAAAGAGGTTATAGCTTCTAGAGGAGAATTAATAGAAATAGGAGGTTCTTTTAGAGTTCCAGATGTAATGGAACAAAGTGGTGCAATTTTAGTAGATGTAGGTACAACTAATAAAACCCATATATGGGATTATGAAAGAGCTATCAATGAGTATACCAGTGCATTTTTAAAAGTTCATACTAGTAATTATAGAATATTAGGATTTACATCATCAGTATCTATAGAAGAGCTTTGTGAATTGAAAATGAAATATAATATTCCTTTAATAGAAGATTTGGGTAGTGGAGTTTTAATAGATTTATCAAAATATGGTTTAGAATATGAACCTACAGTACAAGAGTCTATTAGAAAGGGAGTAGATATAGTTACTTTTAGCGGCGACAAGCTTTTAGGAGGGCCTCAGGCTGGAATTATAGTAGGTAAAAGAAAATATATAGATGAAATGAAAAAAAATCCTCTAACAAGAGCTATTAGAGTAGATAAATTTACAATTTCTGCCTTGGAAGCTACATTAAAATTATATTTAGATGAAGAAACAATGTTAAAGAAGGTTCCCACAATAAATATGCTCACATTATCTCTGGAGGAACTAGAGAAAAGAGCTAATACTTTATATAAAAAGTTAAAACAAGAAATAGACGACCAAAGTATGGATATAAATATAGTAGACGAGTATTCAGAAGTAGGAGGTGGATCTTTACCTTTAGAAAAATTATCTACAAAATGTATATGTATTTCTCTTTCAGATTTAAGTGTAGCTAGATTTGAAAAATATCTAAGAAGTTTTGAAATACCTATTATTACTAGAGTATATAGAGATAAGGTATATATAGACATGAGGACTATAAAAGAATCCGAATTTGATACAATAGTAGAGGGAGTACAAGAAGCTTTAAGTAAAGTTAAAGGGGTGCTTTAGATGAAGCATTTTATAATTGGAACTGCAGGACACATTGATCATGGCAAAACCACTTTAATAAAAGCGTTAACAGGAAGAAGTACTGACAGACTAAAAGAGGAAGAAAAAAGGGGTATATCTATTGAATTAGGATTTACTTATTTTGATTTGCCAAGTGGGAAAAGAGCAGGAATTATAGATGTACCTGGTCATGAAAAATTTATAAAGAATATGTTAGCAGGGGTTATAGGAATAGATATAATTATATTAGTTGTGGCTGCTGATGAAGGAGTAATGCCTCAAACTAAAGAGCATTTAGCTATATTACAACTTTTAGGAATTAAGAAAGGGTTCATAGTGCTAACTAAGATTGATTTAGTGGATGAAGAGTGGAAAGAGTTAGTAATAGAAGATATAAAAGAAAATGTAGAAAATACTTTCTTGGAAAATACTCCTATAATACCTGTTTCTTCAACTGAAAAAACTGGACTAGATCAAGTGACTAAAAATATAGATCAACTAACTGAAGAAATAAAAGAAAGAGATATTAAAGACATGCCTAGACTACCAATAGATAGGGTATTTACTATATCTGGATTTGGAACTATAGTCACTGGAACTCTGATCTCAGGTACTTTTAAAGTAGGAGATGAGATAGAAGTTTTTCCAGGAAATAAAAAGGGGAGAATTAGGTCACTGCAAGTTCATGACGAAGATGCTAATATAGTTGAAGCAGGTCAAAGAGTAGCTATAAATATAGCAGGTTTGAAAAAAACAGATATAGAGAGAGGAAATGTAGTTTCTCCTATAAATTCTATGCAAGATACTATGATGTTAGATGTAAAGATTAGATTATTAAAAGATATACCTAAGATTATAGAAAACAGATCAAGGGTTAGACTGTATATAGGTACTCAAGAAATTTTATGTAGAATTGTTTTGCTAGATAGAGAACAGCTATCTCCTGGAGAAAGTGCTTATGCCCAGTTAAGACTTGAAGAATCTACTGTAGCTAAAAGAGGAGATAAATTCATACTAAGATTTTATTCTCCTATGTTTACAATAGGAGGAGGAGAAATTTTAGAGCCTAATCCAGAAAAGAAGAAAAGATTTGACACTAAAGCAATAGAAGAACTAAAGATAAAGGATAAAGGTAGAACAGAAGATATTATAGAAAAAATCATAGAAGATAAAAGCAGGGAATTTCCTACTGTAAAGGCTCTTTCTATATATACAGCTATGACAGAGGAAAAAATATATAGTGAAGTAAAAAAGCTAGAACAGCAAAATAAAGTTATAGATTTTTCATTATTAAAAGATATATATGTAATTCATATAAATTATTTTAATTATTTAAAAAGAGAAATTGAAAAAGAATTAGAAAGATATCATAGTGAAAATTCTTTAAAATTAGGAATGGGTAAAGAGGAAATTAGGAGTAAATATTTTAAAAATATAAAGCCTAAAGTATCAGATGAATTTATAAATTTACTTATAAATAAAGAAGTGATAGAACAAAATGAAAAGTATATTCTTTTAAAAGGATTTCAAGTTAAATATACTAAGGTGCAAAATGAAATAAAGGGAAAAATCAAAACTATATTTAATGAAAGACGTTTTTCACCACCTAAATATGAAGAGATAGTTAAGGAAATGCAGACTAATGATAGTGAAGTTAAAGAAGTATTTGAATCTTTGTTGGATAGGGGAGAGATATTGAAGCTAAAAGAAGATGCCTATATTTTAAGAGAAACTTGTGAAAAAGCAAAGAGTATTTTGAAAGAGTATTTGGAAGGAAGCGAATTTATAACGGTTTCTCAATATAGGGATTTGTTAAATACTAATAGGAAAGTCTCCATTGCACTATTAGAATACTTTGATGAGCAGAAAATTACTAAAAGAATAGGAGATAAGAGAATCTTTATTGGAAATATAGAGGAAAATGAATAGAAATGTAGAATTATAATTAATATAGATTTGAACTTATCGTAATATATATGAGGTGATAATAATGGACACCAAAATATTAATAGTTGATGATGAAAAGCTGTTTGTTAAGGGCTTAAAATATAGCCTTGAACAAGATGGATATTTAATAGATACATCTTTCGATGGTAACGAAGCCCTCGAAAAAGTAAAAAAAAAGAGCTATGATTTAATTATTTTAGATTTAATGCTGCCTGGTATGGATGGTTTAGAAGTATGTCAAAAAATCAGGCAGAATTATCAAGTTCCTATTATAATGCTTACAGCAAGGGGAGAGGATATAAACAAAATATTAGGATTAGAGTATGGTGCTGATGATTATCTAACTAAACCTTTCAATATCTTAGAATTAAAGGCAAGAATTAAGGCAATACTTAGAAGGGTAAATATGAAAAGTACAAATATTACAGAACAGATAATTCAAATAGATGATTTTAAAATAAATACTTTAGGTAGAAGATTAACTGTATTTGGTCATGAAGTAAATTTAACTGCAAAGGAATTTGATCTATTACTTTTATTAGCTTCTAATCCAGGGAAAGTTTTTACAAGAGAAGAATTGTTGGAAACTATCTGGGGATATGAATATTTCGGAGATCTTAGAACTGTAGATGTTCATATTAGAAGGCTTAGGGAAAAGATTGAGAAAGACTCAGGACAACCAGAGTACATACTTACAAAATGGGGAGTTGGTTACTATTTTAGAAGTAGACCAAAATAAAAAGAAATTTGTAAGTGTTAGGTGGAAATTAATTTCCACCTATTTATTGTTAATACTTATAACTTTAATTGTAATCAATCTAGTAATATGTAAAACTGTTTTTAATATATATATTGAGCAAGAAAAAAATAATAGTTTTTCCAAAGCAAATATAATATCAAATAGAGTAAGACATCAGTTATCAAATGATAGAATGGATGAAAAATGGGTTCAAGTTTCCATAGATGATTATAGCAAGGAAATAAATTCAAGAATAATAATTGTAGACAACTCAAATATAGTTCAATTGGATTCCCATAATTCATTTCTAGGAGAAAAGTTTTATCATGATGAGATAAAAGCTGCCTTAAGAGGTGAAAATAGCAGTGGTATCTATAATTTTAAGCAATCTGGAAGAGTAATGTATATAGCTGTCCCAGTGATATTAAATGATGAAGTAGTTGGGGCAACTTTTTTATCAAGATCTATTGATCATATTTATTATGAAGTAAGGCATATTTGGAGAAAATTAGAGCTGATTTCAGTTGTAAGTATGGCTATTACAGCCATAGTAGTTTTTTTTCTTGCAGGAGTGATCTTTAGACCTCTAAATGATTTAAAATACACTATAAACAAAGTAACCCAAGGTAATTTTAAAGAAAAAGTTCATGTTTATAGTAATGATGAATTTAAAGAAGTTGCAGAAGCTTTTAATATGATGATTTCTAAATTAGAGGAAGTTGATAATCAAAGGAAGGACTTTGTTGCCAATGTGTCTCATGAACTTAGAACACCTCTTACATCTATAAAAATTCTTTCTGAATCTCTTATAAATCAAGATACTTTTGATCAAGATATTTATAAAGAATTTTTAATAGATATTGATTCTGAGGTAGATAGATTAAATAATATTATTAGTGATTTACTTGTATTAGTAAATTTGGATAAAGAAAAATTAGTTTTAGATAAAAAAATTACTTATATAAATTATTTACTTGAAAAAATAATATTTAGAATGAAAGTTATTGCTAAACAAAAAGATATAGATTTGAATTTAAAATTAAATGAGAAAATACAGATAAAAATAGATGAGGATAAAATACAACAAGCTATTATAAATATAATTGATAATGCTATTAAATATACCGATATAAAGGGTACTATAGAAGTGGAATTATATAAAAAGGATAAATATGCTATTATAAAAATATCAGATAATGGATCTGGAATACCTGAGGAAAGTTTAGAGCACATATTTGAAAGATTTTACAGAGTAGATAAAGCTAGAAGCAGAAATACAGGAGGAACAGGGTTAGGATTATCAATTGCATGGGAAATAATTGCTTATCATGGAGGTATTATAGATGTGGAAAGTCAGTTAGGCATAGGTACTGATTTCTATATAAAGCTACCTCTTAAAAATTAAAGGATTGGAGAATTCTATGGGTAAAAAATATATCTTAATTATTTTAATAGTTTTTTTATGTATCTTTATGGCTTCATGCCAAAGCTATGACATTATATTAGAAGATAGCAATAATTATCCTCCAATTAATCCTATTTCAGAAAATAGTTTAGAAGTTATTCTCTATTATCCAAATAAAGAAATGGAGCATTTAGTTCCAGAAATTAGAGTCGTTTCACTTTCTAATGAAAAAACTGAGGAAATTGCTGTAAATGAATTGCTAAAAGGTACTGAGGAAAAAGGATTGAAAAGTATAATTCCAAAGGATACGGAGATATTATCATTAGATATAGTTGAGGATATAGCTTATATAAGTTTCTCTAGCGAATTATTGGATAAAGATTATGAGGAAGAGGAAGAAGCTTTTATCATATATTCTATAGTAAATACTTTAACAAATATACCCACTATAAATAAGGTGCAAATACTTATAGATGGAAAAGCTGTAGATAGATTATCTAAACACTATAGTATTAGAGAGCCTTTAGGGTTTAGCGATGCTATAGTTGATAGAGATTATATAAGTCCAGTATCTGTGTTGAATGAATACTATAATGCTTTACTAGAAAAAAGCTATAGCCGAAGTATAGATATGTTAGATTTAGATGATTTAGGAAATTTAAAGACAAATACTTTAATGGCATATCTAAGAAATGAATTTAAAGGAATAACTCAATTTGATATTAAAAATTATACAATCTATGAATATGGAGACAAAACAAAAATAGATGTAGAAATATTATTTACCTATGAAAAAAACAATAAGAAATTATCTAGTAAAAAAGTAGAGTTAATATCAAATAAAGATAAATTTTTAATAAAAGGACTTTTATATTAATATTCCTATTTTAAAATGTTTCTAGTGTATATTTCTATGTATTGAAGGTTAATATTAAAAATATGTTAAATAAAGGTTTATGAGAAAATGTGGAAATTATAATAAGGATTTATGTTGATAAAAATGTTTTTTTGTATTATAATGATGATTGACATATATTTATGGGGGTAGATGGGTTCTGGTGGATCCTCTGGTCTTCAAAACCAGCACGAGGCGTTAGGAGCGTCTTGGGTGAGTTCGATTCTCACATACTCCCGCCATAGTTATTAAGCCACTTTAGTGGCTTTTTTATTTTATCTTTTTTGCAAAGAGAAACTTTAAAAGAGTGGATTTGCAAACATTTTGCAAATATTGGGTTAATTTTCAGTTGAAAATCATATTATCTGACTTATTTGATGTTACTTTTTCGATGCTTCAATGCATGAGAATATAAATATGGAAAGTCGAGATAATTATCTCGACTTTTCATATTTTAGCACCAATTATCACAACTACAGAACAATACTACAAGTAGGAGAAAGAAGAAAAGTAAGGAATCATCAAAACTATCTCTTTCACAATCATCATTTTTGCTATAGTCAAAATTTGTTTCAGCCATAAATACACCTCCTATTAAATAGAAAAGAGCATTATATAGTTATGTCTGTAACTTTATTAAAATCACATTACCAACGGTCACAACTACAGAATAAAACTACTAAAAGTAAGAAGAAAAAAAGTATTGAACTGTCATTACAACTATCTCCTAATATACCGCCTAATAGACCTCCACTTCTATTTTCTGTCATAAGTACACCTCCTAATTTTAATATGAAACTTAACTTCCATTTGTATTTTATGTTTATTTTAGAAATGTGTTACAGAATATATAATTTAAAAAAATAAATATAAAATTAGTCGGGGATTGATCCCCGACTAATTAAATTTTCTTAACATTTATGGTCACAGTTACAGAATAAAATTACAAGTAGTAGAAAGAAGAATAGTAGGGAATCATCAAAACCCCTATTATCTCTACGGCATAGATTATCAACCATTTTAACACCTCCTAATATAATACTAGTGGTTACAACAGTCACAGAACGATATTACAAGTAGCAAGAAAAAGAACAATAGTGAATTGTCGTTACAATTACGATCACTACCAAATAAGTTAGTATTAACTTTTTCATCATTCATAATTACACCTTCTAGGAAAATGGAGACTTTTGTTGTTCATAGCTACTTTTTTAGAAAGGATTTCTTTTAAATCCTAGTACAGTTTATGCAAAGGTAGTAAAAATTGTTAATTTTTATATTAAAGTAACGCAAAAAAAGATAGAAGTATAAAAAAGGCTTCAAAAATTAAATAACATGATATAATAATATAGGTTGAACTCTTTTTAAAGGGGGATTTTTATGAAGAACAAAGATATTAAAAATATTATGGTTTGTGTTACTCAACAAAAAACTTGTGAAAGATTGATAGTAAATGGCTATAGTATGAAAGATGAGGAAGAAGATAAGCTCTATGTAATACATGTGGTAAATGAAAAGGATAAATTCTTAAATAATAATAGTGATGGTGAGGCTTTAGAATATTTATTTGGAGTATCAAAAAAAGCAGGAGCTGATTTAGCAGTTTTAAGGTCCAAAAATGTAGTAAAGACTATAGTAGATTTTGCTAAGGAGAAAGAAATAACTCATATACTAATGGGAGTTTCTCCAGAATCAGGGAAAGAGGAGAGCCAAAATATTACATTTAAATTACAAAATGAATTACCTGGAGTAGAATTTATTATACTTTAGTTATACCAGGGTACAAAATATTCTATTTACATAAACTATAATATATAAATAGAATATTTAAGGAGGAATTTTATGTCAGAGATTAAGAGAGTTTTTCCAGGAGGAAATACATTTGAAGGTTTTTTCTCATATCATAAATATATTATAGATGAAGGTAGGACTTTTATATTAAAGGGAGGTCCAGGTTCTGGAAAATCATCCCTAATGAAAAATATAGCTAACAAAATGCTTAAGTATGGTCTTTCTATTGAATACCATCATTGCTCATCAGATAAAAGTTCAGTAGATGGCATAGTGGTAAAAGAATTGAAAGTAGCTATAATAGACGGTACAGCACCTCATATTATAGATCCTAAGTTTCCAGGATTAGAAGATGAAATAGTAGATTTAGGTAAATATATAGATAGAAAAAAACTATTTAATAAAAAAGAAGAAATATTAGAAGCAAAAGAAAATAATAGGAAAGCTTATAGGAAAACCTACTCTTATTTTAGAGCGGCAAAAGAAATATTAGGAGAAATAGTAGATGAAAATAGCGAGAAAGTAGATTTTATGGCTTTCAATAAGTTAATCTATAATTTGAAAGAAGAGATATACGGTACTAAAAGAATTGATATTATAGGAAGAGAAAGACATTTATTTAATAGATGTTTCACACCTAGCGGCTTGGCAGATTATACAGATACTTTATTAGGAGATAAAAAAGTATATTATATTAAGTCAGAATATGGTGTTGGAAAATCTACCCTTCTTAATATGATTTCTAAAGAAGGAATTTTAAGAGGGTATGATGTGGAAATATATCATGAACCATTAATTCCAGAAAAGATAAACACTATAATTATTCCAGAATTGAAATTAGCCCTTTCGGCAGCTAATTTTGCCAAGGATAATAATTATAAGGAAATAGATTTAAATGAATTTTTAAGGGAAGATATAAAAAAAGAAGAAGATTATAATATATTCAACAGCTTAATAGATAGAGGATTATATAATCTATCACAAGCAAAGAAAAATCATGATATATTAGAAAATGCTTATCATCCAACTATAGATTTTAATGGAATAGAAAAAGAAAAAGAGAGAATAGAAAAGGAAATAATGAAATTAGTTTAAAAAGAAAGTCACTGCCTAGTTATTAGGAGTGACTTTTTCTTTAATAGAACTTTCTATAAGTTTAAAAGAAGAATTTAGTATATATTTTAAATCAGCCTTTTCACATTTGCCCTGTACCCTTTCTGCATTTCCTCCGCCTTTTATATTTTTACTTTTTTCAATTTCTTTAAATAATCTGCCCATATTTATATCTATATTTTTACTTCTGCTCAATATAAATTGGCATTTATCTTCATTTTCCATACCAAAAAGACAAATTATATTTTTATCTTCCTTTAGAATTGTAGTTATATAACTAATTTCTTTAAAGCTTTCCTCATTAAATATATTATATATGATTTTTACATTTCCAATATCTATTCTCTTTTTTAATAATTCCTTAGACATATATTTTAATAATTTTTCTTTTAAATTCCTATTTTCTTTCTTTAATTTTTCTTTTTCATAATATAAATTTTCCACTTTCTTATAGCTGTCTATATCTTTTGAGGATAAAAGAGTAGAAATATTATTTATACAATCATTTTTCCAAGTATAATCTTTTAAAGCTCTTTTTCCACATACAAATTCTACACGAATATTCCCTTTATATTTTTTCCAATTTCTTATTTTAATCATTCCAATTTCGCCAGTACTTCTGTGGTGAGTTCCAGAACAAGGGGAATAATCCATACCATCTATTTCTATAATTCTAATATCAGAATCTATATCTGGATCTTTTCTTATAGGAATTCTCTCCACGTCTCCCTTTCCCATAGTATAGGTTTTTATATCAAAATTAGAATATATAACATTATTTGCAAAGTTTTCTACTCGTATTACATCTTCTTTTTTTAGTTCGGCTATAGTAATGTCTATATAAACACAAGTTTTACCTATATAAAATCCTACTGTTTCAGCATTATATAATTTATAGAATATAGAAGAAATAAGATGTTGGCCTGAATGTTGCTGCATATAATCAAGCCTTGTATTCCAATCTATAGATAGCTGAACTCTATCACTAAAAATATTCTCTCCAATAACATGTACTATATCTTTTTCGTCTTCATAAACATCTATTACTTCTAACCCATTGATGGTACCTTTATCTCTAGGTTGTCCTCCTTTTAAATTTGGATAAAATATAGTTCTATCAAGTTTTAAATAAAATTTATTATCAATATATTGTTTATCTATAACTCTAGCATTAATTTCTCTTAAATAAGGATTTTCTAGATAAATTCTTTCTGTCATGATTTCACCTCATATACTTTTGATTTATTAATATTCTATCATTTTTTAAAAAAAAGAGTAGCTTTAAATCAATACTTCTATGATACAATTGAATTATATACTTATTTTTAAAAAGAGGATGAGGAAAATGGATATAAAATATAGTGGATATCTATATATAATAATTGGGATATTATTGCTTACATGGTCTTTAAATAGGACAAATAAGAGAAAAAAGAAATAAATATATATTTAATGACATACTATATTTTAAATTTTAGTTAAAGAGTATAATAAATGTGGAGAAGGGATATTCTTGAGAAGACCTTTTATAACCATTACTATTCCTATGGTTATAGGAATAGTATTTTTTTATTATTTCAAAATCCATATACATTTTCTATTAATTTTAATATTAGCAAGTATTCTATTATTTTTATTTTCTATTATATTTGGTTTTTTTAAAAGAGAATACTTAATCTTTATTTTTTTCATCATTGGTATATTTATAACTTATACGAGGTTTGAAAGTAGTGTATTAATAAAATTTGTTGATAAGAATATAGAACTAAAGGGAACTATAGAAGAAATTATATACAATGACGAAGATATGGACAAATATATTGTAAATGTGGAGAAGATAAAAAACTATAAATATAGTTTTTTTAACAATGAAAAAATGATTTTAAAAATTATTGGGAAAAAGGGATTTGAAATAGGTGATGAAGTTTCAGTTTTTGGAATATTAAAGGAACCTAAGAAAAATACAAATCCTAAACTTTTTAATTATAAATTATATCTTCAAACTAAGGGAATTTATACAACTATGACAGTTAAAGAACATGAAATAGAAAAATCAGGAGAAAAAGTTTTACCTTGGCATATGAAGATGAAATTAAACTTTAGAAATAATGTAGAATTAGTTTGCAATACATATTTAAAAAAACAAAATAGTTCTATTATGAAGGCTATATTATTAGGAGATTCTTCTTATTTAGAAGAAAGAGATTATAATAAATTTAGAGATTTAGGTTTGTCTCATATTATGGCAGTATCTGGACTACATATAGGTATTATTTCTATATTTTTAATTACATTTATTTCTTATATAGGGATAGAAAGAAGAGCAAATACAGTTTTAACTTTAATAATAATTTGGATTTATGGATTTTTAATTGGATATCCTCCTTCCGTTTTAAGAGCCCTGATAATGTTTACTATATTATTTTATTCTAAAATTGCTTTCAGAAGATATGATTCATTGAATACTTTTCTTTTTACTATGTTTATAGTTTTAGTTATAAACCCACTATGGCTCTTTGATATTGGTTTTAAGTTGTCTTTTGCAGCAACTTTTTTTATAACTTCTTTAACTCCAATATTTAGAAAAAAATTTTATCCCTATAATGGCAGGGTTATGACCTCTTTGTATGCAATATTGTCAGTACAAATAGGGTTAGCTCCAATACTTGTATATTATTTTAATAGTATATCTATAATTAGTATTTTAGGGAATTTTATACTAATCCCTTTATTATCAAAATCTGTAGTATTAGGATTTATATTACTATTGTTTTCATATTTTAGCAACGGAATTACATTATTTATTGGCAAATTATTAAATATATTATTAAATATAAATCATATTATATCAGAAGGGATATACGGACTTCCATTAGGTAAAATAAGACTTTTATCTCCTAGCATGACGGGAATAATTTCATATTATTTAATAATATTTTCTATGTTTAAAATAATTAAGTTAGATAAATTTAATTATTATATTAATAAAGTTATTATTGCTTATTTAATTTTTCTTATGCTATTTAATAGTGTTCTTCCCCTTGTAAATAACCAGATATACATTAGCTTTATAGATGTGGGGCAGGGGGATTGTATATTGATTGAAGATGGAAATAGTCATTATTTAATAGATACTGGAGGTAATGTTTTTGGTAATTTTGATATAGGAGAAAATATTTTATTGCCTTATTTAATTAAAAGAGGTATATTCACATTAGATGGAGTATTTGTAACCCATTTTCATGATGATCACTGTAAAAGTTTGCCTACGCTTATGGAAAATATAAATGTAAAAAAAGTATTTATAGGTCATGAAAATAAAGACAATAAATTATATAATAATATATTAGATGTTTCAAAGAAAGAATCTATTCCTATTTATAAATTAACTAAAAAGGATAAGATATATATAAATAAAAATTCATGTATAGAAGTTTTAGGTCCTACAGAAAAATTTTTGAAACAAAATGTAGGCGATGAAAACAATACTTCATTAGTACTTATGCTTAAAGCTTATGACAGAGAAGCTTTATTTACTGGAGATATTGAAGAAAAAGGAGAAATGCATTTATTAGAAAATAGTCAAAATAAAAAAGAAAAAATAGAATTTTTAAAAGTTCCCCATCATGGAAGTAATACTTCATCTAAAGAGGAGCTAATAAATTTTTTTAGTCCAGATTATGCTTTTATTCAAGTAGGTGAAAGTAATAGATTTAACCATCCTAGTGAGGAAGTTTTAGAAAGGTATGAAAAAAGAAATATTAAAATTTTTAGAACTGATGAATCAGGTCTTATTACTCTTAGTATAAGTCCTAAAAATTTTAATATATCTGTTTACAATAAAAATAAATTATCTATAGAAGATGTAATTCTAGAATATGGATTTGAAATTAATTATATCTTAATATATTTATTATTGAGTTATATTATTATAAAAAGAAATTCCTATTTATTTAAGGAGCTGAGTATAGATGAAATTTGAAGTTTTTTTAAAAGATATAAAGGAAGATAAATTAAAACCTGTTTATCTTTTTTATGGGGAAGAAGATTATTTAATGGACTATTCAATAGAAGCTTTAAAGCAGAAATATATTAATAAAGGGTTAGAAAGTTTAAATTATATATTATTGGATGGGGATATTATTGAAATGAAGGATATTTATGATGCTTGTGAAACATTGCCTTTCATGTCTGAAAAAAAGATAGTAATTATAAAGAATTTAGGTATATTCGGTAGTAAGACAAAAGGACAAGCAGCAGAATATTTTAATAATAAAAAAGATGAGTTGAAGAATTATATTCTAACATTAGAAGATTATATATGTCTTGTATTTTTAGAGAAGAATATCAATATTGATAAAAGAAAGGCTCTTATAAAAAGTATAAAGAAATCTGGAGAAATTATAGAATTTACAAAGCTTAAAGGCAGAGATTTAAATAATTGGATAAATAAAGCTTTCAAAAAGCATAAGAAGACTATATCATATCAAAATATAAATTATTTTATTCAACATTCTTCATATTTTGATAGGGATATGAAGAAGAGTTTATATGATTTAGAAAATGAAATAATTAAATTAGTTAATTTTACAGGAGATAGAAAAGAAATAACAGCAAAGGACATAGATGTAGTTATGGCTAAATCTTTAGATACGAATATATTTAATTTATTAAATAGTATTGGACAAAAAAATATAAATAATGCATTAATAGTTTTTAATGAAATGTGTATATCTAATGAACCAATACCTTTAATATTGCATATGATTATTAGGCAGCTAAGACTAATATTTATATTTAAATTATTAAAAGATAAAGGATATGATAGAAAGTCTACTATGGGTAAACTTAAAGTGGGTATTTATGAATATGAGAAGATTTCTAATCAAAGCAGGAACTTTTCTAATATTCAACTGGAAAAAGCATTGAAAATGTGCTTAGAATGTGATGAAAATATTAAAACTGGCATAATAGATGGAAAACTTGCTTTAGAAATGCTAATAGTAAAAATGTGTAGTTTATAAAATAAGATAAAAAAACTTCGGATCATAACCGAAGTTTTATATTACATAGCCTTATTTAATTTTTTTGTTAATTGACTGATTTTTCTAGAAGCAGTATTTTTATGGATAGTATTTTTATGAGTAGCTTTCTTTAATTTCTTATCCACAACTTTAAGTAATTTGCTAGCCTCTTCAAAATTGTTATTTTCTATTGCCTCATTAAATTTTTTGATATATGTTTTAATTTCTGTTTTTCTCATTTTATTTACTTCGGTTTTTCTTTGAGTAATACCAATTCTTTTCTTAGCAGATTTAATATTTGCCACAGTTTCACCTCCCAGCCTAACCAAAAATATTTTATCATGAAGATGGATAAAATGCAAGATAAAATAGTTTTTTAAATATTAGACATAATAAATATAATTAGGTTTTAAAGAGGAGGATGAAAAATGTTTCAAATAAGAACAGATTTAGCTATAGAATCTAGGGAACTTTATAAAGAAAAAACTAGTCAAGAAGTGCCAGGAGTTGAAGTAAATAAAGAAGAAAAAGATAATATTAGAATTACAAGAGTAAAAATATTGGATAAAATAGGAGCAGAAAAAATGGGTAAAGCTATAGGAAATTACATAACTATGGAAATACCTAAGCTAAAAAATCCAGATGAGGATTTAAAGGAAGAAGTAAGTATACAGTTAGCAAAGGAACTTAGAGATTTAATAAATAATGATAAAACGACTAAAACTTTAATAGTTGGATTGGGAAATTGGAATGTAACACCAGATGCACTAGGTCCTAAGGTAGTTGAAAGGGTTTTAGTTACAAGACATTTTTTTCTTGCATATAAGAAAGATGAAGATGAAACTATGGCAAATGTATCAGCTTTATCTCCAGGAGTTATGGGACTTACTGGAATAGAAACAGGAGAGATTATAAAAGGAGTTGTAGAAAAAACTAATCCAGATTTAATTATAGCTATAGATGCTCTAGCTTCTAGAAATATGGAGAGAGTTAGTACTACTATACAAATATCTGACACAGGAATAAATCCAGGTAGTGGTGTTGGGAATAAAAGACAAGGTTTAAATGAAGAATATTTAGGTGTTCCTGTGATAGCTATAGGTATTCCTACTGTAGTAGATGCAGCCACTATGGTAAATGACACTATGGATTTAATAATTAATTCTATGAAAAAAGAAGCAAAAATAGGTACTGAGTTTTATTCAATGCTGGAAGCATTGTCAGAAGATGAAAAATATGCTCTAATAAAAGAAGTATTAGAACCTTTTATGCCCAATACAATTGTTACTCCAAAAGAGATTGATGAACTTATAAACAATCTCTCAATAATAATAGCAAATGGATTAAATATATCTCTACATCCAGGAATAGATTTAAAAGATGTGAATAGATATATAAGGTAAGTCCTCAAGGGCTTACCTTATTTTAAATTTTTAAAAAACTTAAAAGCCGAGGAGTGCATTGATATGTGGGTGAAAACTCAAAAGACGAGAGTAGATTATTTAATATTTGCGTTATTATGTATGCTTATATTTTTTGTAGGTTCGACTATAGTTATGAAATTTGTAAAAAATAATAAGAAAAATTTAGCTTATAAAAATTTGGATAATGAAGAAGCAATTGAAGCTTTCAGTCAAGGGAAAGATATACTTAAAAATAAAGAAAAAGTTTTTTCAGCTATACTGTCTAATTCTAATTCTTCAATGGGTTTGCATTTTAAAGAAAATACTAAGAATAAAGAAGATATATCTTTCAATATAAAGGAAAATATTTCACAAATTTTTAATGTAGATGATTATATAAAGTCACAGTTTCCAGCTGCATTTACCTTTTTGGAAAAAGAAAAAGGTATATCTATGAAAGTTATGACAAAAATAGTTAGTAAGGATAAAGAAAAACCAGAAATTTTAGAAGATATTGTATTCATAGATGATATAATGGAAAAAGAAGAAGGAAAACTCCTAGAAGATGATAGTAAATTAAGTAAAAAGGATAAGGAAGGAATACCTGCTGCTGAGGGAATAAAGACTTTTAAAGTTAATAAAGAAGAGCCTTATATAGCAATATATCATACTCATGGAACAGAAGCATATTTGCCTATAAAAGAGAATCAATACCATACTCAAGATAAAAAATATAATGTTTTAACTATTGGAGAAATAATGGCTAATAATTTAGAAAAGAATGGACATAAAGTTTTACATATAGAAACTTTTCATGATATACCTTCTTATAATAAGTCTTATGCAAAATCATTAAATACTATAACTTCTAAAATGGAAGAACAGCAAAATTTAAAGGTAGTATTTGATGTTCATAGGGATGGAGTTTCAGATAATGCTAATTATAAAAATAAAGCTTTTTCTCAATCAAAAGTAAATATAGATGGAAAAGATGTAGCTACATTTTCATTAGTAATAGGACCTGAATCTCCAAATAAGGATGAAGTGCTAAAATTTGCTAAATATATAAAACAAGTTTCTGACAGCTTATATCCAGGTTTATGTAAAGGAATTATTGTGAAGCCTAAGGGAAAGTTTAATCAATTTGTATCAGATCATTCTGCATTGATAGAAGTGGGAAGCAATTTAAATACTATTGAAGAGGCAATGGAATCAGGAAATAAAATTGGAGAAATATTGAGTATAGTTATTGAGAATATTCAGGAATAGTTTTACTTTTTTAAAAAATGAAAAAGTGTTATAATATGATATACTGGATTTAGATTGGAGGTAATTTCATGGACGAAGATAAGAAAATGAAAGTAAAGAGGGAAGTTATGGAGTGGATAAAAAGTATAGTTTTTGCTATTATTGTAGCTGTTTTAATTAAAACCTTTATATTTAATACTACCTATGTTCTAGGAAATTCGATGTATCCTACCCTTCATGAAAGGGATAGACTTTTTACAAATAAAATAACTATGTATTTTTCTAGTCCAGGTAGAGGTGATATAATAGTGCTAAAGGCTCCAGATAATCCAGACAAAGACTATATAAAAAGAGTCATTGGTATAGAAGGGGATATAGTTGAAATTAAAAATGGTAAGGTATATTTAAATGGAAAATTGTTAGAAGAAAAATATATAGACAAAGATGCATATACCCATACCTATGATAAAAACTATTGGAGAGTAGAAAAGGGATATGTATTTGTATTAGGAGATAATAGGGAAGAAGGAGCAAGTAAAGATAGTAGAAGTTTTGGCATTGTTCCTGTAGAGACAATAAAAGGAAAGGCAAATTTTAGATATTATCCTTTCAGTTATAGATTTGGAAAGTTGAAATAGTATAAATTAGGAAAAATTGTTCATAATAATCATGGTGATTATTATGGAAACTAGAATGGAAAGAACAAAACGAAAGAAAAAGGAGAAAAGGAAAAGAATTTTTAAAAGATTAATTTTTTGCAGTTTATTTGTGCTACTTTATCTTGGACTAGTAGTAACGGAGAAATCAATTCAAGAATTGTCTGGTGAAAACAGTGGAAATATATTTTTTACTAAATTAAACAGTGGCGAATTTAATTTTAATTATTTCAAAAATATATTAAAAAAAATCTGTGAAAAATTGATTAAATGACCAGTTAAAACTGGTCATTTAATTTACATATGGTCGTTTTTTTGCTATAATTGTTTAAGATTATTTTCATACTCTAAGGAGGAAAATCATGCATAAAGATAAGCAGAAAAGAATAAGAAATTTTTCTATAGTAGCCCATATAGACCATGGAAAATCTACTTTAGCAGATAGATTAATAGAAAAAACAGGACTTATAACGGCTAGGGAAATTCATGAACAAATGTTGGACAATATGGAATTAGAAAAGGAAAGAGGAATAACAATTAAACTGAAAGCTATAAGGCTTATATATAAAGCTAAAGATGGAGAAGAGTATATTTTAAATCTAATAGATACTCCAGGACATGTGGACTTTAATTATGAAGTTTCTAGAAGTCTTGCAGCCTGTGAAGGTGCAGTTTTAGTTATTGATGCAACTCAGGGAATAGAAGCTCAAACATTAGCTAATGTTTATTTAGCATTAGATCAAGATTTAGAAATAGTTCCTATTATAAATAAAATAGATTTACCTAGTGCAAGGCCAGATGAAGTAAAAAATGAAGTTGAAGATGTAATAGGAATAGATTGCTCAGATGCTCCATTGATTTCAGCAAAAAATGGAATAAATATAGAAGATGTTTTAGAAAAAATAGTTTCAGATGTTCCAGCCCCAACAGGGGATATAGAAGGACCTCTTAAGGCGTTAATATTTGACTCATACTATGATAGTTATAAAGGGGTAGTAGCATATATAAGAGTATTTGAAGGTTCAATAGAGCCTGGTATGGACATAGAAATGATGTCTACTGGAAAAGTATATGAAGTTGTGGAAGTAGGTATTAATGCATCAAAACAAATATCGGTAGATAAATTAGAGGCAGGAGATGTAGGATATGTTACTGCAAGTATGAAGGATGTAAAAGATGCAAGAGTTGGAGATACTATTACAAGTCATAAAAATCCAGCAAATGCACCTCTTCCTGGCTATAAGGAAGTTGTACCCATGGTGTATTGTGGGATATATCCAGCAGAAGGAGAAGACTTTAATTCAGTAAGGGAAGCTTTAGAAAAACTACAGGTAAATGATGCAAGTCTCATATTTGAGCCAGAAACGTCTGTAGCTTTAGGTTTTGGTTTTAGATGTGGTTTTCTAGGGCTTCTTCATATGGAAATTATTCAAGAAAGATTGGAAAGAGAATTCAATTTAAATATTATAGCTACTGCACCAAGTGTAATATATAAAGTTAAAAAAAGTAATGGAGAAATATTGTCTATTCAAAACCCTACTAATCTTCCACCAGAATCAGAAATAGAATATATGGAGGAGCCTATTGTAGAAGCATCCATAATGACACCGTCAGATTATGTAGGTGCAGTAATGGAATTATGTCAAGATAGAAGGGGCACATTTAAGAATATGGAGTATTTAGAAGAAACAAGAGTGGTTATGCACTATGAGCTTCCGCTAAATGAAGTTATATACGATTTTTTTGATGCTTTGAAATCTAAAACAAGAGGATATGCATCTTTAGATTATGATCTAAAAGGATATGCACTATCAGAATTAGTTAAATTAGATATACTAATAAATGAGGAATTAGTAGATGCATTTTCAATTATAGTTCACAAAGACAAGGCTTATGAAAGAGGTAGAAGTATAGCTGAAAAATTAAAAGATGCAATACCAAGACATCAGTTTGCTGTACCTATTCAAGCGGCAATTGGCTCAAAAATAATAGCCAGAGAAACAGTGAGGGCATTAAGAAAAGATGTATTGGCTAAATGTTATGGTGGAGATATAAGTAGAAAGAAAAAGTTATTAGAAAAACAAAAAGAAGGCAAGAAACGAATGAGACAGATAGGAAGTGTAGAAGTACCTCAAGAAGCATTTCTATCTGTATTGAAATATGATGACAAGAAATGATGCACACAGCTTGTGTGCATTATATTTTGGAGGACTAGATATGGAAGAATTAGCGTTATATATTCATATCCCGTTTTGTAAAAGTAAATGTTATTATTGTGATTTCAATTCTTTTGCAAATAAGGACGAAATTATTTCAAAATATATAAAATACTTAATCAGAGAAATAAAATTATACTCAAGTACCATGAAAGATTATTATTTAAAGACTATATTCATTGGAGGAGGTACTCCATCTTTTATAGAAGGAAAATATATTTATGAGATACTAGAAGAAGTATATAAACATTTCAACATAGATAACTTAGAAGAATTGTCTATTGAGATAAATCCAAAAACAATAGATTTAGAAAAATTAAGAATATATAAGGATATAGGAATTAATAGAATAAGTGTAGGAGTTCAATCACTAAATAATAATATTCTTAAAAAAATAGGTAGAATTCACACAACAGAAGATTTTTTAAAAACTTATAAACTTTTAAGAAAGGTCGGATTTTCTAATATAAATGTAGATTTAATATCTGGATTACCAGATCAAACTGTAGAAAGTATCTTATCTAATTTAAAAATTGTAAACAATTTAGAAGTGGAGCATATATCTTTTTATAGTTTGATAATAGAAGAAGGGACTAAATTTTATACTTGGTATAATAAAGGTGAACTAATATTGCCAAATGAAGATGAAGAAAGAGATATGTATCACAAAGGAATTAAATATTTAAAATCTAAGGGTTATCATCATTATGAGATATCTAATTTATCAAAAGAGAAATATGAATGTATGCACAATTTGTTTTATTGGAAGCTAAAACCCTATATAGGTATAGGAATAGGAGCTCATTCTAATATTAGAGGATTAAGATATTGGAATACTGCAGATTTTAACAAGTATTTTGCTTATATAGATAAGGGGAGATTGCCTATAGAGGGAAATGAAACTATAGATAAAACTATGGAAATGGCAGAATATTTAATTTTAGGACTTAGATTAATAGATGGAGTATATAAAAAAGATTTTATCAATAGATTTAATATTTCTGTAGATGAAATATACGGAGAAGTTTTAAATAAACATTCAAATAATGGTCTTTTGACTATAGACGGAGATAATATAAGATTAACTGAGAAAGGCATAGATTTATCCAATCTAATCTTTGTTGATTTGCTTCCAGAATGAAAATAAATTTATAAAACCTATTGACAAAATTTAATAGTAATGGTAACTTTAAAACGTAAGCATTAGCACTCAACAAAGAAGAGTGCTAATAAAACCCTTTATTATAACTAAACCTTATTTAATTGGGGTGGTGAAATGTTAGATGAAAGGAAGTTAAAGGTTCTTAATGCTATAATAAATAGCTATATAATTAGTGCAGAACCTATTGGTTCTAGAACAATTTCTAAGAAATATGATCTTGGAGTTAGTTCAGCAACCATTAGAAATGAAATGTCAGATTTAGAAGATTTAGGTTATTTAAATAAACCTTATACATCTTCTGGGAGAGTTCCCTCAGATAAAGCTTATAGATTATACGTAGATACTTTGATAAATCAAATTAAATCTAAAAACTCATTAAATAATAATATAAGGATAAAAGTAAAGAAACATTTATTGAAAGAAGTAAGAGAAATAGATCAATTGATTCAAAATGCAGCAAAAATACTTTCAGGAATAACAAGTTATACTGCATTAGCTTTAGCACCACAGTTTAAGCAAAGTACTTTGAGACATATTCAACTTATATCTATAGATAACAATAAAGTATTAGTTGTTATAATAAGTGATTCTGGAATGGTTAAAAACACTATTTTTAGAGTAGAAAATAAAGTATCAGAAGAACAATTATCAATCATTTCTAATTTCTTAAATGACAAACTAAAAGGACTTACACTAGAAGAGATGAGTAATGAAATAGATACTGTAGTGTTTAAAGAAATATATGAATTTAAAAATATCATTAAAAATATTATACCTATTATCAATCAATCTATGGAGGAAATGGAAAGTGTAGAACTGTATGCAGATGGTATAACAAATATTTTTAATTTTCCAGAATACAGTGATCTAGCTAAAGCAAAGACTTTCTTATCATTTATAGAAGATAAAGATTCTGTAGCAAATATGATGTTAAATAATACATTTAAAGATTTTGAAATAAGTATAGGAAATGAAAATATTTGCGAAGAAATCAAGGATTGTAGTTTAATCACTGCTACTTATAAATTAAATGGTAAGACTATAGGAAAGATAGGTGTAATAGGCCCTACAAGAATGGACTATATTACGGTAATAAGTGCAGTTAAACTTCTTTCTATAAATTTAAATGAAATAATAGATAGTTTCTTTATGAAATAATAGGGTGTAAGTTTTCTTACACTCTATTTGGAGTTAAGAACTGAAAGTACATGAACAAAATTTTAATTATTAGTGCATAATAGTATGTAAGAGGTGATGAAATGGATATTAAAGAGGACAATCACAAGGAGGTATTAGAAGACGAAATAGAGCATGAAGAAAAAGATAATGAAAAAGATGAAGTAGTAGAAAATGATTATGAAAAAGAGTTAGAAAGTAAAGAAAAAGAAATAAAAGAACTAAATGACGGATATTTAAGGCTTCAAGCTGATTTTATTAACTATAAAAAGAGAATGGAAAAAGAGAGAGAATCAATATATTCTTATGCTTCAGAAGAGATTATTAATTCTCTTTTACCTATAGTTGATAATTTTGAAAGAGCTCTTTCAAGCAGAGAAGACAAAGAAGATGGATTTTATGAAGGAATGGATATGATATATAAACAGCTATTAGAAGTCCTTAAGGATAATGGATTGGAAGAAATAGAAGCCCTTCATTCTGAATTCGATCCTAATTATCATCATGCAGTATTACAAGAAGAATCTGAGGAATATGATGAAGGGGTAGTTATTGAAGTATTCCAAAAAGGATATAAATTGAATGACAAAGTCATAAGACCTAGTATGGTTAAAGTTTCTAAATAAAGCAAAATTCAAAATTAAGGAGGAATTTTACATGGGAAAAATTATAGGAATTGACTTAGGAACTACAAACTCATGCGTTTCTGTGATGGAAGGCGGAGAAGCTACAGTTATACCTAATGCGGAAGGAAATAGAACAACTCCATCTATAGTAGCCTTTACAAAAGATGGTGAAAGATTAGTTGGTGAAACTGCAAAAAGACAAGCGATTACTAACCCAGAAAGGACTATTATGTCTATTAAAAGAGAAATGGGTAGCGATACTAAAATAGAGATTGATGGAAAGAACTATACACCTCAAGATATTTCAGCAATGATTTTACAAAAGATGAAATCAGATGCAGAAAATTATTTAGGAGAAACAATAACAGATGCTGTAATTACTGTTCCAGCATATTTTACAGATGGTCAAAGACAAGCAACTAAAGATGCAGGGAAAATAGCAGGATTAAATGTTAAAAGAATTATAAATGAACCTACAGCTGCATCACTTGCTTATGGCATGGATAAAGAAGAAGCTCAACACAAGATAATGGTATTTGACTTAGGTGGAGGAACTTTTGATGTATCTATACTTGAATTAGGAGATGGAGTATTTGAAGTAATATCCACTAGAGGAAATAATAATTTAGGTGGAGATGATTTTGATCAAAAGTTAATAGATTATATGGCAGAAGAGTTCAAAAAAGAAAATGGTATAGATTTAAGAGATGATAAGATGGCTCTTCAAAGATTGAAAGAAGCAGCAGAAAAGGCTAAAAAAGAACTATCAAGTACTATGACTACAAATGTAAATCTACCATTTGTTACAGCTACACAAAGTGGACCATTACATTTAAATATGGATATTTCTAGAGCTAAATTTGAAGAGTTGACTTCAGATTTAGTTGAAAAAACCCTTGAACCAGTAAGATTAGCATTGAAGGATGCAGATCTGTCACCACAAAGCGTAGATAGAGTTATACTAGTAGGAGGTTCTACAAGAATTCCAGCAGTTCAAGAAGCGGTTAAAAGATTAATAGGAAAAGATCCTCATAAAGGGGTCAATCCTGATGAATCAATAGCTATAGGTGCTGCAATTCAAGCAGGGGTATTAAGTGGAGAAGTAAAGGATTTATTATTGCTTGATGTAACTCCATTATCTTTAGGTATTGAAACTCTTGGAGGAGTATCTACAAAATTAATTGAAAGAAATACTACAATACCTACAAGAAAGAGCCAAGTGTTTTCAACAGCAGAAAACAATCAAACAGCCGTTGACATACATGTACTACAGGGTGAAAGAGAAATGGCTCAAGACAATGTAACTTTAGGTAGATTCCAACTTACAGGTATTCCACCAGCACCAAGAGGAGTACCACAAATAGAAGTTACTTTTGATATAGATGCTAATGGTATAGTTAATGTTTCAGCTAAGGATTTAGGAACTGGAAAAGAACAAAAAATAACTATTACAGCTTCAACAAATTTAACTGATGAAGAAATTGATAAAAAAGTAAAAGAAGCAGAAAAGTTTGCAGAAGAAGATAAGAAGAAAAAAGAAGAAGTAGAAATAAGAAATAATGCAGATACAATGGTATATCAAACAGAAGATATACTAAAGCAAATGGAAGGAAAAATCTCAGATGATGAAAAATCTAAGGTTGAGGAAAAATTAGAAGCATTGAAAAAGTCACTTGAAGGTGATGATATAGAAGATATTAAAAAGAAAAATGAAGAATTGACAAATGAATTCCATACTATATCTCAAAAAATGTATGAACAAGCAGCACAACAACAAGCTAGTCAAGGAGATGCTAATACACAAGGTTCAAATAATAATGATGATGATGTAGTAGATGCAGACTATGAAGTTGTAGATGATGATAACAAATAAATTTAGAAAATCAAAGCTAAATGATATCATTTAGCTTTGATTTTTGATAATATATCCTTAATAGAGTTTGAAAGTTGGTGAAAGATTGTCAAAACAAGATTATTATGAAATTTTAAATTTGTCTAAAGATGCTACAGATGAAGATATAAAAAAAGCTTATAGAAGGTTAGCAAAAAAATATCATCCAGATTTAAATCAAGGAAACAAAGAAGAGGCAGAGCAGAAATTTAAAGAAATAAATGAAGCTTATGAAGTTTTAAGTAATCCAGAAAAGAGATCCAGATATGATAGATTTGGTCATGCAGGAGTAGATGGACAAACTGGAGGATTCAATGGTTTTGGAGATATATTTGATGACATATTTGATATATTTGGAGGGGGATTTTCTTCTTCTTCTTCAAGAAAACCTGGTCCAAGAAGAGGACCAGATATTAGATATGATATTGATTTGGAATTTGAAGAGGCTGTTTTTGGAGTTGAAAAAGAAGTACAAATAAGAAAGGTAGAAAATTGTTCTACTTGTAATGGCAGTGGAGTTAAACCAGGAAGTAGCAAAAGTACTTGTTCTAAATGTAATGGAACAGGAGAAGTAAGATATGCACAAAATACTCCATTTGGACAGTTTGTAAGAGTTGGAACTTGTGATGCTTGTAACGGAACTGGAGAGATTATAAAAGATAAATGCGATACTTGTCATGGAACAGGTAAAGTAAGAAAATCTAATAAGATAAAAGTAAAAATTCCAGCAGGAGTAAACAATGGTTCTATTATATCTCTAAAAGAAGAGGGACATGCAGGAGAAAGAGGAGGACCTTCTGGAGATTTGTATATTTATATAAGAGTAAAACCTCATGAATTCTTTGTGAGAGAGGGAAATAATATATACTGTGAAATTCCAATTACTTTTACTCAAGCGGCACTTGGCACAGATATAGAAATTCCTACATTGGAAGAACCAGTAAAATATCAAATTCCACCAGGCACTCAAACTGGCACTCAATTTAAGCTAAAAAATAAGGGAGTTCCAAATGTAAGAGGATATGGAAAAGGAGATTTTTACTTTAAAGTAAATGTAAAAGTTCCTAAGAAACTTAATGATAAACAAAAAGAACTTCTTAGAGAATTTGCTAAGGAAAGTGGAGAAGATACTACAGAAGTAAAAAAAGGATTTTTTGATAAATTTAAGGATGCTTTTAATTAAATAAGCAATCACTCGTTATTCAGAGTGATTGCTTATTTCAAAATATATGATTATTATTTAGTAAGGTAGACTAGTAGGGCTTTTTTAAAACTAGTTTATAGGGTATAATAGTGGAAGGTTGATTTTTATAAGGATGTGAATTACGGTGAAGTGGATAGAAGTTCAGATTAAAACTACAACAGAAGCAGAAGAAGCAGTATCAAATATATTATATGATTTAGGAGTTGGAGGTCTAGCTATTGAAGATTCAAATGATATATTGGCATTTACTAAAGATGAAAAAAATTGGGATTATATAGACCAAGATCTTTTAAAACAAGATTTTGAAGGTGTCATTATAAAAGGATATTTTCCAGAAAGTGAAGATTTAATAGACAAAATAGAATTAATTAAACAAAGTGTGGAAAAAATACCTAAGTATAATTTAGATAAAGGCCTTGGAGAAGTAACTGTAACGGAGGTATATGAAAAAGATTGGGCTGAATCTTGGAAAAAATACTATAAACCTAAAAAAGTAGGAAAAAAAATAATTATAAAGCCAACTTGGGAAGAGTATGAAGAAAAGAAAGGGGATATTATAATAGAGCTAGATCCTGGAATGGCTTTTGGAACTGGAACTCACGAAACAACATCTATGTGTATCAAAGAATTAGAAAAACATATTAAATCAGAAAATATAGTATTTGATATTGGTTGCGGTAGTGGTATATTAAGCATTGTGGCAGCAAAATTAGGTGCAGGAAAAGTTATAGGAGTAGATTTAGATGAATTACCTGTAAAAGTATCTAAAGAAAATGTAGCTTTAAATAAAGTCGAAAATGTTGTAGATATACGAAGAGGAAATCTACTAGATGTAGTAGAAGAAAAGGCGGATTTAATAGTATCTAATATTATTGCAGAAATAATAGTAGATTTGATTAAAGACTTGAGAAAATATTTGAATAGGGATGGAATATTTATATCTTCAGGTATAATATTGGAAAAAGTACCTTTAGTAGAAAATGCTCTTAAATATGAGGGATTTAATATTTTAAAAATATCTAAAATAAATGACTGGGCTTGTATAGTAGCTCAGCTGGAAATGGATGAATAGATATGAATAGATTTTTTATAGACAAAGAGAATATATCCAAAGAGTATATAACAATTGAAGGAGAAAATATAAAGCATATAAAAAATGTAATAAGACTTAAAGAAGGAGATAAAATAGAAATATCTTCTGAAGGAATTTTATATATATGTAATATATATAGAATTGAAAATAAAAAAGTGATAGCAAAAATCTTACATAGGGAATTTGGAAATCATGAGCCACCCATTTCTATAATTCTATATCAAGGGCTTCCCAAAAGTAGTAAAATGGATTTTATTGTTCAAAAAGCAACAGAAATTGGAGTGAAGGAAATATACCCAATTATAACAAATAGAACTGTTGTAAAAATAGATAACAATAAAAAAGAGAAAAATAAGGTTGATAGATGGAATAAAATATCTGAAGAAGCAGCAAAGCAAAGTAAAAGAGATATTATTCCAAAGGTTAATTCTGTACTTTCTTTTAAAGAAATGATAAATATTCTCAAAGATGAAGAGAATATATTAGTACCCTATGAAAATCAAGAAGGAATAGGTATAAAGGATATTATAAAGAAAATTTCAAACAAAAAAATTCATGTGATAATAGGTCCAGAAGGTGGCTTTGAAGAAGAGGAAATAGAAGAGTTGAAAGATATAGGAAGTAATACAGTTTCTTTAGGACCAAGGATACTTAGGACAGAAACTGCTGGTATAGTTGCTTTATCTATTTTATTATATGAACTTGGAGATATGTAGGAGTGGTAAATATGAAGACAGTAGCTTTTCATACTTTAGGCTGCAAAGTAAATCAGTATGAAACAGAGGCAATGGAAGAATTATTTGAAAAAGAAGGTTATAAAGTAGTAGAGCCTTCAGAAATTGCAGATATCTATGTAATAAATACATGTACAGTTACTAACTTGGGAGATAGAAAATCTAGACAGTTTATAAGAAGATCTAAAAAGCTTAATAAAGATTCTACTATAGCAGTAGTAGGTTGTTATGCACAAGTATCTCCTGATGAAATAGAAAAAATAGAAGGTGTAGATGTCATTATAGGAACTAGTGATAGAGAAAAAATTGTTCAGCTATGTCAAGAAGCTAAAAAAGACAATATAAAAATAAATAAAGTAAGAGATTTTAAAGAGTTAAAGGATTTTGAAGAATTAAAAATAGAAGATATAAAATTTAAAACCAGAGCTTATATGAAAATTCAAGAAGGATGTAATCAATATTGTTCATACTGTATAATACCTTATGCGAGAGGTCCTATAAGAAGTAGATCGTTGGAAAATATAATAAAAGAAGGAAAAAGGCTTTCTCAAGCAGGATTTAAAGAAATAATTCTTACAGGAATACATGTGGCATCTTATGGGAAAGATAGGGGAGATTATACTTTATTAGATGTAATAAAAGAAATAAATAAGATAGATGGAATTGAAAGAATAAGGCTAAGTTCTATAGAACCTACTTTAATAGATGAGAAATTCATGAAAACTGTATCTAATATGCCAAAAGTATGTGATCATTTCCATTTATCTTTACAAAGTGGAAGTGATAGCACTTTAAAGGATATGAATAGAAAGTATACTACTGATGAATATAGAAAGATAGTTTATTTAATAAGAGAATATATGCCTTATGCTGGTATTACAACAGATATTATTGTAGGATTTCCTGGAGAGGGAGATAAAGAATTTCAGGAAACTTATAATTTTGTAAGGGAAATAGAATTTTCTAGAATTCATGTGTTTAAATATTCTCCTAGAATTGGAACTCCTGCAAGTAGATTTAAAAATCAAGTCCATGGAAGTATAAAACATGAAAGAAGTGAAAGGTTAATACATCTTGGTGAAGAGCTAATGATAGAATTCAATAAAAAATTTATAAATAAAAAAATGCCAGTATTATTTGAAGAAGAATCAAAGATAGCTCCAGAATATATGGAAGGATATACTACAAATTATGTAAGAGTAAAGGCCTTAGGAGATTCAAAATTAGAAGGAAAGATAGTACCTGTAAAGATAATAGGAATAGATGGAGAAAATTTAATAGGTGAAATAGAGGAATTTTAATTCTTATGTAGAATATAGTTATTATAACTAATGTGTTTAAATGTGTATTAGGAGGTGAGTGGTATGAGTGATTGTATTTTTTGCAAAATAGTTAATGGAGAAATCCCTTCAGACAAAATATATGAAGATGATAAAGTATTTGTCTTCAATGATATAAGTCCACAATCTCCTGTCCATTTTTTAGTTATTCCTAAGGAACATATTTCTTCTATTAAATATATAGATGAGGAAAGTGTAGATATAATTAATCATATTATATTAGTCATTAACAAGATAGCAAAAGAAAAAGGATTGGATGACAAAGGCTATAGAATAGTGAATAATTGTGGTGAGTTTGGAGGACAAACAGTTGAACATCTCCATTTTCATGTACTAGGCGGAAGACAGTTAATGTGGCCACCAGGCTAAAATTCAGTTGCACAAATATTTTATATAATGTATAATATTTTAGTGCCTAGTTCCGCTTACTGCATATATTTGGGCAATATATATTTTGCAGTAGATGAGGGGAGGGAGAAATAAATGTCAGAAATCAAGGTAGGAGAAAATGAATCATTAGACAATGCACTTAGAAGATTTAAAAGACAATGTGCTCGCTCAGGTGTTCTACAAGAAGCTAGGAAAAGAGAACATTATGAAAAACCTAGTGTAAAACGTAAGAAAAAATCCGAAGCAGCTAGAAGAAAGAAGAAAAGAAGATATTAATAAGAAGGTGTATTTATGTCTCTTAAGAATAAGCTTATGGAAGATATGAAAACTTCCATGAAAAATAAAGATACTTTAAGAAAAAATACTATCACCATGATTAGAGCTAGTATCAAGCAAAAAGAAGTAGATGAAAGAATAGAACTTGACGACAAAGATATTATAGATATAATATCAAAACAACTAAAAGAAAAGAAAAATGTTATTGAAGAATTTGAAAAAGGCGGACGTCAAGATTTAGTAGAACAAACAGAAAAAGAAATTGAAATTTTATTAGAATATTTGCCAGAACAGCTAACAGAAGAAGAAATTGAAGAAATTGTTAAAGAAGTTATTGAAGAAGTAGATGCCAAATCTGTAAAAGATATGGGAATTATAATGAAAAATGTAATGCCAAAAATTAAAGGTAGGGCAGATGGTGGTGTAGTAAATAAAATAGTAAGGAAATACTTAAAATAAACCTAGGTTTAGCACCTAGGTTTTATTTTATAGAAAAAAATTGTAATTGTTGCATATAAATAATATAATATAAACACCACTTAATTTTTTAAAAAAGGAGGTGATTTAATGAAAAATAAAAGACGAATTTTATGTTTTTTAATATTATTTTTATTAGCAAGTTCCATTTCCTACTCAGAAAAAGAAGGAAATGTATATATAATTCCTATAAAGAGTGAAATAAATAAGGCTACATACCATTTTTTACAAAATGCTATTAATGATGCATTAAGTAAAAATCCAAAAGCTATTATATTTGAAATAGATACCTATGGTGGACTTATAAATGAAGCTGAAAAAATTAAAAATCTAATCATGGATATTAAAGTTCCTACTATTTCATTTGTAAATAATAAAGCTGAGTCTGCAGGAGTTCTATTAACTATATCTAGTGAGAAGGTTGTAATGGCAGAAAGTTCTACAATAGGTTCAGCGGAAACTATACCAAATGATGAGAAAACCATGTCTTTATGGCTAAGTTTCTTAAGGGATGTAGCAGAGATAAGAGGAAGAAATCCAGAAATAATTCAAGCCATGGCCGATAGAGATATAGAAATAGATGAGGTGGTTGAAGGTGGAAAACTTTTAAATCTAAATTCTAGAGAAGCTAAAGAACATGGTATATCCGATTTGGTTTCCAATAATTATGATGAAATTTTAGATTATTTTCATATTGAATATTCAGATATAGTGCATGTAGAAGAGGGAGTAGAAGTTAAAATAGCCAAATACTTATCTAATCCATATTTATCAACATTTTTACTTACATTAGGTTTTATCGGATTAGTTATTGAAATATTCACTCCAGGTTTTGGAATTGGAGGAACTTTAAGTATTGTTGCCTTTGCATTATTCTTTGGTGGAAATATACTGGCAGGAAATTCTGGATGGACAGCTTTGATATTATTTATTGCAGGACTTATACTTCTTATAATTGAAGGAATGATTCCAGGTTTTGGTCTTCCTGGAATAAGTGGTATAATTTTAGTTTCTGCTGGAGTTATATTGTCCATGAACACATTTTCCACTGCAATAATATCTTTAAGTATAGCTCTCATAGTTGCATTTTCATTAATTATAATTTTAATGAAATATGGATATAAAAGTCCAGTTCTTAACAAAATAGTATTGTCTACAGAACAGAAAAATGAGAAAGGATATACTAGTGCAAATCCACGCAAAGAGTATTTAAACAAAGAAGGAGTATCTATAACAGAACTAAGACCTAGTGGAGTAGTAGAAATAGAAAGTCAAAGAATAGATGCATTATCAGAAGGCGGATATATAGAAAGAAACAAAAAGGTAAAAGTAGTCAGAGTAGAAGGTTCAAAAATATTTGTAAGGAGGGTATAATATATGACAGGAGGAGCAGCTTTTACAATTGGAATTAGCATATTAATTATTGTATTAGTGATACTTTTTTTCACTTTTGTTCCAGTAGGATTATGGATAACAGCTCATTTTTCAGGCGTTAAAATAGGTATAGGCAATTTAATAGGAATGAGACTTAGAAGGGTAGTTCCATCTAGAATTGTAAATCCTATGATTAAAGCTACTAAAGCAGGACTAGACATAAGTGTAGATGAATTAGAAGCCCACTTTTTAGCTGGTGGTAATGTAAATGTACTGGTTGATGCTCTTATAGCAGCACAACGAGCTGATATACCATTAGAATTTGAAAGAGCAGCAGCTATAGACTTGGCTGGGAGAGATGTTTTAGAGGCAGTTCAAGTTAGTGTAAATCCTAAGGTAATAGAAACACCACAAATTTCAGCAGTAGCAAAGGATGGAATAGAAGTTATAGTTAAGGCAAGAGTTACAGTCAGAGCAAATATAGAAAGATTAGTTGGTGGAGCAGGAGAAGAAACTATTATTGCCAGAGTTGGTGAAGGAATTGTAACTACAGTAGGAAGTTCCGGAAGGCATAAAGATGTATTGGAAAACCCAGATAGTATATCAAAAACTGTACTAGATAAAGGTTTAGATTCAGGAACTGCTTTTGAGATACTTTCTATAGACATAGCAGATGTGGATGTAGGAAGAAATATAGGTGCAAAACTTCAAACTGATCAAGCAGATGCAGATAAGAGAATTGCTCAAGCTAAAGCAGAGGAAAGAAGAGCAATGGCTGTAGCTAGGGAACAAGAAATGATTGCAGAAGTTCAAGCGATGAAAGCAAAGGTAGTAGAAGCAGAAGCAGAAGTACCATTAGCAATATCCAAATCATTGAAGGATGGAAATATGGGATTTATGGATTATTATAATATGAAAAACTTATTGGCAGATACTGAAATGAGATCATCTATATCCCAAATGGGTGAAGATGGTGGAAAGATTGAAGAATAATTCTATCTTAGGGATGTGTTAAAATGCATATTCTAATTGTAATTTTAATATTATTAGGACCAGCAATTATTAAAAGCATTAAAGAAAAGAATAAAATTCAAGAAAAAAATAATTCTCAAGTTAGAAGAAAGTATACACCTAATAATGTGCCTATTGGAAGATTTAATGTAGAGGATAATACAGAAGTAAAAGAAGGAAAAAGAAAAGATACAGTAAGAACATATGAAATAGATAGTGGAATAGATAGAGCAAAAATAGAAACAGAATATGAAGAATTGAAATCAAGAGTGGAAGACATACCAGCATATAAGGAAAGAATAAAAAAGAAGGTTGAATCAAATAGGACTAAAAAAACTTCTTATACTTTAAATAAACTTACAAAAGAGGATATTTTAAGAGGAATAGTTTTAAAGGAAATACTTTCAGAACCAAAATCTATGCAAAATAGAATGAGATAAATAAAAGAGTGAATAACTAAAAGTTATTCACTCTTTTATTTATGATTGGCCATTAATCCCATAAATAAAGTAGTGTTTTTTGCCCCTCTTTGTAATACAGCAACTTTTTAAGGCATAAATTTTAATAAGAGAAGGAGGTTTTTTTGTGAAAAAACGAATAGATGAAATAAAATCAAATGTATCAGATGTATTTGAACTTCCAAAAGACATTATAATGGACCTGCCTAAGATAACAATGATAGGAAATATCCAAGTATTTGTGACTAATCACAAAGGACTAATTGAATATACAAAAAATATTATAAGAATTAACACAAATTGTGGAGTTCTAAAAATAACTGGTTCTGATATGTACATAAAAACTATTATAACAGAAGAAATAATAATATTTGGGACCATTGAAGGATTTGAATTCTTATACTGAGGGGTGTATATATGCTAGCTATAAAAATATGGAATTATTTTAGGGGATATGTTATTATTAGAGTTGAAGGATTAACATTGGAAAAGTTTTTGAACTTAGCTATAAATAAAGATATATACATTTGGGATATAGATAGAGTAGAGTATACAATTATAGAAGCAAAAGTAAGTATACAAGGTTTTAAATCTCTAAGGGATATAGTTAGAAGAGTAGGTTGCAGAGTTTATATTGTAGAAAAGAAAGGTTTCCCTTTTTTATTAGAAAAACTTAAAAAAAGGAAAATGCTAGGGCTTGGATTTATAATTTTTATGGTTCTAATCTTTTTTTTAACTTCTTTTATATGGAATATAGAAGTACAAGGAAATGAAAAAATAAAAGATGAGGATATTATAAATTTTCTTGAAGAAACAGGGGTATCTAAAGGAAAATATAAAAGTGAAGTAGATACAGGAAAATTAAGGGCTAATATTTTAGATAGATTTCAAAATCTATCTTTTGTAAATGTAGAGTTTAAGGGTACAAAGCTGCTTATAGAAGTCAAAGAACAAGATTTGCCACCAAAGGAAATAGATAAAGACACTCCTTGCAATATAGTAGCTAAAAAGAAAGGGATAGTTGAAAAGATTGTTGCTAAAAACGGAAAAGCTATAGTAAATAAAGGCGAAATAGTTAAAGAAGGACAATTGTTGATAACAGGAATAATAGAGGATGAACTGTTAGAAGATAATATAGTGGTTCATTCTGAAGGAGAAGTATTGGCAAGGACTAGATATTCTCACAAAAAGGAAGAATTTATAGAAAAGACAGTGAAAGAAGAAACTGGAAATGTATATACAATGAAGAAAATTAAATTTGGAGAAAAAGATATAAGGCTTTCAAAGAAAGAGATACCTTTTAAAGAATATACAGAAGAAATAGATGAGAAGCCATTAATTGAAAAATTTGGTGATGATTTTCCAATAAAAATCTGTATATATAAATATAGAGAAATAGAAAAAAGGAAAGTTAGAGAAAATATAGAGGCTTTAAAAAAGTCTACTCAAGTTTTAGCTACGCAGGAAATAAATAGGAAGTTGCCAAAAAAGGCAGAGGTAATCTCTAAAGATGTGAAATATCTTGAAGAGGATAATAAACTTATTACAGAAGTAATTATAGAAGTAATTGAAGATATTGGTAAGAAGCAAATCATTCATAATAAGGAGGACTAATTTTGGGAAAGGATGTACAAGAGAAAAGAATATCTATAGAGGATAGTAGTATTATTCCACCACTATTTGGACAATTTGATGAAAATATAAAATTAATAGAAAAAGAATTTGATGTAGAAATCCTTCTCAGGGAAGAGGGCATCAAAGTTATAGGGGATGAGATATCTATAGAACTAGTAGAAAGATTAATTTATAAATTAGGAGATATATTAAGAAAACAGAAAAAAATTACCAAACAAGAAATCATGTATACTATTCAACTTATTTATGAAGGAAAAGAAGAGAAAGTACAAGAATTATTAAAAGATACTCTTTGTATAACAGCATCAGGAAAGACAATTAAACCTAAAACATTAGGGCAAAAAAGATATGCAGATGCAATAAAAAATAATGATATAGTATTTGGAATTGGGCCAGCAGGTACTGGAAAAACTTATCTTGCTATGGCAATGGCGGTAAATGCATTAAAAAGCAATAAAGTTAAGAGAATCATATTGACTAGACCAGCAGTAGAAGCAGGGGAAAGTTTAGGTTTCCTGCCTGGTGATTTACAAGAAAAAGTAGATCCTTATCTACGACCAATATATGATGCACTATTTGATATATTAGGTTTTGAGACTTATTTAAGGTTTGTAGAAAAAGGAATTATAGAAGTAGCACCATTAGCTTATATGAGGGGAAGAACATTGGACTCATCCTATGTTATATTGGATGAAGCTCAAAACACTACAAATGAACAGATGAAAATGTTTTTGACTAGACTAGGCTTTGGTTCTAAAGCCATTATTACGGGGGATATAACTCAAGTAGATTTACCAAGAGGAAAGTCTTCAGGTCTTAAAACGGTTTCAAAAATTTTAGAAAAAGTAGATGGAATTGAATTTGTGCATTTCACAAAATTAGATGTTGTAAGACATCCACTAGTACAAAAGATAATTGAAGCTTATGAAGAGTACGAAGAAAAAGCTTAAATATCTATCCTATATGGAGGTATCCCATGATTAAAAAAAATATAAAGGAAACAAAGTTTTTTTCTTTATTTTCTCAGAACAAAAAACTTAGTCTAATAGTTCTACAAATTTTATTTACTATTCTATTATTTTTTATAATAATAGCTAGTATAGAACCAAAGAAAGTTAGCATGAAGGTTGGAGATATATCTCCTTATGAAATAAGAGCTACAAAGGATATTGAAGACAAAAGAACTACAGAAAAACTACAAAATGAAGCTATGGAAAGAGTTGACCCTATATATAGGATCAATCCCTCCATACAGATGCAAATGAAAAATGATTTGAGAATTTTATTTAATATTGTAAAAGATGTGAAATCCTATGATGATATGGACACAAATAGTAAAATATCTTTTTTAAAAGAACAATCTAATTTAAATTTGTCGGAGAAGGATTATAGTATATTTTTAAAACTTGAAAATAAAAGTATAAATGAATTAGAAAATACTATGCATGATATAATAAATCAAATAATGGGTAGTGGAATTAAAGAGGAAGAATTAGAATATGAGAGAGGAACTGTAAAAAGCATATTTAATTCTCTAGATATGACCAAAGAAGAAAAAGAATTGGGAATTAAAATCATAAATACAACTATTAAACCTAATAAATTCTTAGATGTAGAAGCTACTCAAAGAAAAAAAGAAGAAGAAGCAGAAAAAATTGAACCAGTAATTGTAAAAGAAGATCAGGTAATAGTTAGAAAAGAAGAAAAAATAACTCCTTATACTTATGAGCTAATAAAAGAATCAGGATTGTTAAAAGAGAAAGATGGATATGAAATTACTACTATTATAGGTACATTAATTATTATATTAATTATTCAATCTATTATAGGATTATATCTTTATAATTTTAACATTGAGGTATTAAATAGTTCAAAAATAATAATATTGGATATTATAGTTATTTCTATATTAATAATATCTTTGGGACTTCACAGCATCTCCCCTTATCTAATGCCTGTTTCTACTGCAGCTATGCTTATCACTCTTATTGTAAATTCTAAATTAGCATTAATAATAAATTTCATATTGACTTTTCTCATAGGAATGATAATAGGAGGAGATAATGGTATTATAGCTATGATGTTAGTAGGAGGAAGTATTGCTTCATTTAGTGTAATGAATTCTTCTCAAAGATATAATATATTTTTTAATGGTGTATTAGTAGGAGTAGCAAATATTTTAACTATATTATCTTTTGGTCTAATAAAAAATGCAGAAGTTTTAGATATATTATTAAGAAGTGGATATGGTTTATTTAGTGGAGTTCTTTCCGCTATTCTTACAATAGGTACTTTGCCACTATGGGAAAATATTTTTGAAATACTTACTCCTTTAAAACTATTAGAGCTATCAAATCCAAATCAACCATTACTTAAGAAACTTTTAATGGAGGCCCCTGGAACTTATCATCATAGTGTAGTAGTTGGCAATTTAAGTGAAGCAGCAGCTGAACTAGTAGGAGCAAATCCTCTTATAGCTAGGGTAGGAGCTTATTATCATGATATAGGCAAGTTAAAAAGACCTTATTTTTTTAAAGAGAATCAATTTGGAATGGATAATCCTCATGACAAACTAAATCCTACACTAAGTACTCTAATAATAACTAATCACACAAAAGATGGACTAGCTTTAGGAGAGAAGTATCAATTGCCAGAAGAAATAAAGGATATTATAGTTCAACATCATGGTGATACTGTCTTAACTTTCTTTTATTATAAGGCTTCAAAAGGTAAGAATGGAAAAGAAATGAAATTAGAAGATTTTAGATATAAAGGGCCTAAACCTAAAACTAAAGAAGCTGCTATAATAATGCTTGCTGATTCTTCAGAGGCAGCAGTAAGATCTATAAAATCTCCTAATAAAGGTAAAATTGAAGAAATGGTAAGAAATATAATAAAAGATAGATTGGAAGACGGACAGCTAGAAGAATGTAATTTAACTTTAAAAGATTTAAATATTATAGCCAATACTTTTAGCAATGTACTTTTGGGAATATTTCATGATAGGATAGAATATCCTAAACTTGATATAAAAGAAGTAAAGGGAGAGAGTTAAATGGAAGTGTATATAGATAATAGACAAGATAAATTAGAAATAGATGATGAACTTATAGAGTTAATAGAAAAGACAATGAGTGAAACTTTAAAAATAGAAGATAAAAGTCTAGATTGTGAGATAAGCCTTTCATTTGTAGATAATAATGAAATAAAAAATTTAAATAGAGAATATAGAAATGTAGATTCTTCTACAGATGTACTATCCTTTCCTATGGAAGATGATTTTGCATTAAACCATATACCTATTTTAGGAGATATAGTTATATCTTTAGAAAAAGCTTTATCTCAATCAAAAGAATATGGTCATTCTTTTAATAGGGAAATGGCTTATTTAACAGCACATAGTATGCTTCATCTTTTAGGATATGACCATATTGAAGAAGATGATAAAAGTATTATGAGAAATAAGGAGAAGCAAATTATGAAATCTTTAGGCATATTTAAAAAATAATTAGAATAAACTAGGTGATAAGATGAAGTCTAGAAATATAATAGATAGTTTCAACTATGCTGTTGCTGGAATAATATATGCACTAAAAACTCAGAGAAATATGAAAATTCACTTTGGTATAGCTATATTAGTTTTAATCACAAGTCTTTTTTTGGATTTTAGTAGATTAGAATTTTTAATGCTATTCTTAACTGTTTCTTTTGTAATGGTAGCAGAGATGATAAATACATCTATAGAGAAAACTATTGATTTAATCACAGAAGAGTATCACCCATTAGCTAAGATAGCGAAGAATGTAGCAGCAGGAGCTGTTTTGATTTCAGCCATAAATGCTGTAATTGTAGGATATTTGTTATTTTTTGATAGATTAAATTCCTATTCCAATATAATTCTTTTTAAGATAAGAAATTCTCCAGTTCATTTAACTTTTGTGGCTTTTTTATTAGTTATAATTATAACTGTAGTTATAAAAACTATAGCTCAAAGTGGCACTCCATTTAAGGGCGGAATTGTAAGTGGACATGCGGCAGTAGCTTTTTTGTTGGCTACTATTATTAGTTTTTTAGGAAAAAATGTTTTAATCACAACTTTAGCTTATTTTATGGCTATATTAGTAGGAGAAAGTAGAATAGAAGGGAAAATTCATACTGTCTTTGAGGTATTTATGGGTACAATATTAGGTATACTAATGGGGGTTTTAATCTTCCAAATAATTGGTTAGTAGGTGGATTTTATGAAAAAGGTAATTATTATATTATCTATTATTCTAATTGCAATTGTATTGGGACATAATATAATAAATAATGAAATATTAGAGAAAAAAGAAGATGAAATGATTATAATAGAAGATGAGGAAGAGAAAACTATATCACCAATAAGTGGAATTCATTCATCAATAGATAAAGTAGATAGAAGGCCTGTAGCAATTATGTTTGATAATCATCCAAATGCTAGATGGCAAGCTGGACTTAGTCAGGCAGAAATTGTATATGAGTTTTTTGTAGAGCATCCTTATACAAGATATATGGGAATATATCTTGTGAATGATCCAGAAGAAATAGGACCTATTAGAAGCTCTAGACCTTATTTTGTTACAACATTACTCCAATATGACCCTATATATGTAAGGGCAGGTGGCAGTGATGAAGCTAAAGAGTATATAAAAGAATTAAATATATCAGATATTGATGCTATAACTAATTCTCAAAATACTTTTTTTAGAAATGATAAAGTAGGGAAAAAAAGTCCTCACAATCTTTATACTAGTATGGAAAGTATCAGGAGAACTCAACTAGAAAAAGGTTATAACGCTAAGGCTATTTATGATGGATTTAAATTTTATGAAGAAGATACTAAGATGAAAGGTCAGGATGCAGTACAAGTGAATATAAAATATAATGAAGAAAACTCTACATCTTATATTTATAATGAAAAAGATAAAGTTTATGAAAGGTATAAAGACGGAGAAGCCCATATAGATGAATATTATAATATTCCTATTGTAGCTAAGAATATTATAATTCAGGAAGTAGATACTAAATCTATAGATGACGAAGGAAGATTAGAAATTGATTTAATAGGTAGTGGAAAAGGTCTATATATATCTAATGGGAAAACTAAGGAAATTAGCTGGACCAAAGAATCTAAACATGAAAAAACTATATATTATGATGAAAATTTAAAAGAGATAAAATTGAACCCAGGAGTTACATGGATTCAAATAACAAATAAAAAGTCGGACATAACCATTAAATAGAGGTGATGGCTTTGGACAAAAAAGAACTTATAAAAAAAGCATTTGAGGCAAAAGAAAATGCTTATGTACCTTATTCTAATTTTCATGTAGGAGCAGCTGTTCTAATGGAAGATGGATCTATTTATACCGGTTGTAATATCGAATCAGCTTCTTATACTCCTACTAATTGTGCTGAACGTACAGCTATATTTAAGGCTGTATCAGAAGGTAAAAGAAAAATAAAAGCTATAGCCATAGTAGGTGATTCAGGCTATACATATCCTTGTGGTGTTTGTAGACAAGTTATAAGAGAGTTTAATTCTGATGCTATTGTTATAATTGCTAAATCAGAAGATGAATATAAGGAATACACTTTTAAGGAATTACTTCCTTATAGTTTTGGACCAGAGGATTTAGAAAATACTAGAAAATAGGAGGAATTTATGTATAAATCAGGATTTGTAACTATAATAGGTAGACCAAATGTAGGAAAATCAACTTTATTAAACAGTATAATAGGTGAGAAGATTTCTATTATTTCAAACAAGCCTCAAACTACAAGAAATAAGATACAATGTGTATATACAGATGAATCTCATCAAATAGTATTTTTAGATACCCCGGGCATTCATAAACCTAAAAATAAACTTGGTGAACATATGGTTAGAGCATCAAAAGATACTTTGAAAGAAGTGGATCTTATTACTCTTATGATTGATGACAATAGAAATATAAATGATTTAGATAGATATATAATTTCTCAATTAAAAAACATAAATACTCCCAAAATACTCCTTATAAATAAAATAGACAAAGTAAAAAAGAAAGAAATTGCTAGACTAATAAATATGTATGAAAAGCTTAATATATTCAAAGAAGTATTACCAATTTCTGCAATGAACGGAACTAATATAGATGAATATTTAACTACAATAAAAAGTATATTGCCAGAGGGACCTCAATATTTTCCAGAAGACATGATTACAGATCAACCAGAAAAATTCATTATATCAGAGTTAATAAGGGAAAAAACCTTATATTATCTTCATGAAGAAATTCCTCATGGCATATTTGTAGGGATAGATAGTATGAAGGAAAGGGAAGATAAAGAAATAATAGATGTATATGCTACTATATATTGTGAGAAAACTTCTCATAAAGGTATGATAATAGGTAAAAATGGCAGAAAGTTAAAAGGAATAGGCAAGAGTGCTAGAATTGATATAGAGAAGCTTTTAGGTAGTCAGGTAAATCTTCAATTGTGGGTTAAAGTGGAAAAAAATTGGAGAGATAAGGAGAATAAAATAAAATATTTTGGTTATGAATAGTTTTAGGAGTGACTAAATGCTTGTAAAATCAGAAGGAATTGTTTTAAGAGAAGTAAAATTTGAAGAAACAAATAAGATTTTAACTATATTTTCCAGAAAATATGGAAAAGTTACTGCGATGGCAAGAGGAGCGTTAAGACCAAGAAGTCCTCTTATAGCAAGTAGCCAAGTTTTTTCATATAGTGATTATAATTTTTATAAGGGCAAAAGTTTTTATCATGTGAATCAAGGAGATATTATTGATTCTTTTTATTCTATTAGAGAAGATATGAATAGACTTCTCTATGGTGCTTATATACTTGAACTTGTAGATTCTTCTATAGTAGAGGAAGTACCAAATGAAAGACTTTTTGAATTATTAAAAAAAGGATTGAAGGTATTATCTAGTTTAGATAAAGATTTTTTAAAATTTATTATAGCTTTTGAAATAAAATATATATCATTTTTGGGTTATAGGCCATATTTAAATAAATGTGTACTATGTGACAAAGATATAAATAATACATTAAAATTTAGTATAAATTATGGAGGAGTAATATGTAAAGATTGTTTTAAGTTAGATCATTATAGTGAAAAAATGGATATACTCATGTTAAACTTTCTAAAAGATTTATTATATGCACCTCTTGATGAATTAGATGAAATAAAAATTCCTAAAGATGTCATGTTTAAATTACAAGACATTATGGTAAAATATATACTAAATAATATTGAAAAAAAGAAATTTTACTCATTGGACTTTATGAAATCTATTAAAAAAAATGGAGGGCTATAAAATGGATATATCTTTAGATAAAATTGATTTAATAGTTGAAAGAACTGGAGTTAGTTACAGAGAAGCTAAAGAAGCTTTGGAAAAAAGCAATGGAGATGTTTTAGAAGCTATTATTTATATTGAAAATCAAAATAAAAGTTTTACAGAAAATATGGGAAATAAAGGAGAACAGTTATTAGATAAATTAAAGGAATATATAAGAAAAGGCAATGTAACTAAAATTATAATAAAAAAAGATGGGGAAGTTATAATGAATATTCCAGTTTCTGCTGGAACAATAGGTACTATATTGGCTCCTCAAATAGCTTTATTAGGATTTAGTGCTGCACTTCTTTCAAAATGTACATTTGAAATAGTCAAAGAAGATGGAGAAACAATAAATATAAATGAAACAGTAGAAAAAGAAATCCATAAAAGCAAGAATCCTACTGATGAAAATAGTAGTAAATAGGCTAAAGACCATATTGACAATAAAGATTTTTTTTGCTAAATTATTAGTTATAGATGAATTAACAATCCCATGCTATGAAGAAGAGGGTAATCAATATATATTATTATAGAGAGCTAGGAATGGTGGAAACCTAGTATAATAAATTGATGAAGGGAGCTTCTGAGCATATACAATTGAGGGAATACCTATATAGGTATTAAATAGGGTGGAACCGCGGAAGTAGCCTTTCGTCCCTATAGGGATGTAAAGGTTTTTTTATGTTTATATTTAATAATGCTAATTTTAAGTCAGGAGGTTGGAAAATGTATTTTCAGGATTTGATGTTGACATTGCTTCAATATTGGGGAAGCAAAGGTTGTATAATATTAGAACCTTATGATATAGAAAAAGGGGCAGGAACAATGAACCCTCATACTTTTTTAAGGGCGTTAGGACCTGAACCTTGGAAGGTAGTCTATGTTGAGCCTTCTAGGAGGCCAGCAGATGCAAGATATGGTGAAAATCCAAATAGGGTATATCAGCATCATCAATTGCAGGTAATATTAAAACCTTCTCCAGAAGATGTTCAAGATCTTTATTTAAACAGTTTGAAAGCTATAGGAATTGAACCATTAAAACATGATATAAGGTTTGTAGAGGACAATTGGGAAGCTCCTACACTAGGCGCATGGGGCTTAGGTTGGGAAGTATGGTTAGACGGAATGGAGATCACTCAATTTACATACTTTCAACAAGTTGGCAGTATAAATTGTGATTTGGAATCAGCAGAACTAACCTATGGGTTAGAAAGAATAGCTATGTATCTTCAAGATGTGGACAATATATTTGATATTGAATGGTGTGAAGGAGTGAAATATGGAGAAATATTTAAGCAACCAGAGTATGAACAATCTGTTTATAGCTTTGAAAAGGCTAACATAGAAAATCTTATCACATTATTTAATATGTATGAAGAAGAAGCTAAGAGAGCAATAGAAGAGGATTTAGTATTTCCGTCTTATGATTATGTGTTGAAATGTTCCCATGTATTTAATATATTAGATGCTAGAGGAGCTATAAGTGTAACAGAAAGAACTCACTATATAGGTAGAGTCAGAAAATTAGCTAAATTAGTAACCCAAAAATATTTAGAAAAAAGAGAAAAACTAGGGTATCCTCTTTTAAAACAAGGAGGTGTTTCTAATGAATAAATATTTATTAGAAATAGGGGTGGAAGAGCTACCAGCTAGATTTATAAATAGTAGTTTGGAGCAGATGAAAAACTATACATCAAAAATATTAAATAAGAAAAGAATACCTTTTGATGAAATGAAATTTTATTCAACTCCAAGAAGATTGGTTTTATTGATAGAAGGACTTCCAGATAGACAAGAAGATTTAGAACAAGAAGTTAAAGGACCCTCCAAGAAAATAGCTTTTGATGAAAATGGCAGTCCTACAAAAGCTTTAGAAGGTTTTATGAGGGGACAAGGGATAAAGTTAGAGGATATTTTTGTAAGAGAATATAATAATGTGGAATATATATTTGCTAATAAAATAGAAAAAGGTAGGGCAGTTGAAGAAATTTTAAAAGATAATATGGCAGATATGATAAAATCCATTTCTTTTCCTAAGTCTATGAAATGGGGAGGAAAAAATCTACGTTTTGCAAGACCTATTAGATGGCTATTATCTATATTTAATGACAAAGTATTAGAATTTGATTTAGAAGGAATAATAGCTTCTAATATTACAAGGGGTCATAGATTTTTAGGAAGTAGCAATATAGAAGTAAATAATGTTGAGGAATATTTTCTTCTACTTAAAGATAATTATGTAATAGTAGATAGAGATAAGAGAAAAGAAAAAATAAAATATAGTTGTGAAAAGTTAGCAAGGGAAAAGGGAGGGAATTTACTATACGATGAAGACTTATTAGATGAGATAACTAATATTGTAGAGTATCCAACTCCTATGATAGGAAGAATAAAAGAGGAATATTTGAAACTACCTAAAGAAGCTATAATAACTCCTATGAAGGAACATCAAAGATATTTCCCTGTAATCAATGACAAAGGTATGTTACTTCCATATTTTATAACTATAAGAAATGGAAATGAAGAATATTTAGATATAGTAATAAAGGGTAATGAAAAAGTACTAGATGCAAGGTTAGAAGATGCTAGGTTTTTTTATAATGAAGATATAAAAGAGCCTCTAGAAAATTATGTAGACAATTTAAAGGATATAGTATTTCAAGAGAAACTAGGAACTTTATACGACAAAACTATGAGAGTACAAAAATTAGCAGGAAAAATAGGTAGTTATCTAGAAGTAGGAGAAGAGACTAAGAAAAATATTGAAAGGGCAGGATATCTCTCAAAAGCAGATTTAGTAACTAATATGGTAGAAGAATTCACAGAGCTTCAAGGTATTATGGGAAGAGAATATGCAGCTGAGTCAGGAGAAAATGAAATAATTAGTTTGGCTATATATGAACAGTATTTACCTAGATTTTCTAATGATGAGCTCCCAACAACAACAGCAGGTGCTATTTTGAGTATTGCAGATAAACTAGATACAATATCAGGTATATTTGCAATAGGTATTCAACCAACAGGCTCTCAAGACCCTTATGGATTAAGAAGGCAAGCTTTAGGTATTATAAACATAATACTAGACAAAAAGCTTAACCTTTCATTAGAGGAACTTATAGATTTTTCACTATACATTTATGTAGAAGAAAATGGATTAGCTTTTGATTATTATAAAGTTAAAGATGAGATCCTGAAATTTTTTGATGGAAGGATAAAAAATATGTTCATAGATATGGGCATAAGGTATGATATAGTTGAAGCTGTATTGGGGACAGCTAGTGATGATATTTTTGATTTGAAACTTAGAGCTGACAAATTGAATCTATGGCTAGATAAGAAAGGATTAGATGAAGTTTTATCAGCATTTAATAGAGTTAAAACTTTAGCAGATAAATCTGAAAATAATGAAGTTAAAAGAGAACTACTAGTAAAAGAAGAAGAATTAAATCTCTATGATACATTTAGTTCAGTAGAAGAAAAAGTTATAGATTTATTAAATAGAAAAGAATATGACAGTGCATTAGATTGTATGATTTCTTTAAAAGAACCTATAGATCAGTTTCTTGACAATGTAATGGTTATGGTAGAAGATGAGAAATTAAAGAATAATCGATTAGGTTTGATTAAAAAGATTTCTGATACTATGCTTTTAATTTGTGATCTATCTAAAATAGTAAATAAATAATATCTTAATTAATTAGGATATTATCTTAAGTTACCCAGGATATAAGGGTGGTGATTAATATTCAATTAAGTGAGAGACAGGAAAAGATAATAGATATAGTGAAAAATGATCAGCCTATTACAGGGGAGGCTATTGCAAGGCATTTAAAACTAACACGTGCCACACTAAGACCAGATTTAGCAATACTCACTATGTCTGGAATATTAGATGCTCGTCCTAAGGTAGGATATTTCTATACAGGGAAAACAGCGCTAAGCTTTGTTTCAGAAAAGATAAAAAAAATAAAGGTATCAGATGTAAAGTCTATTCCTGTAGCTATAGATGAAGAAACTAGTCTTTATGATGCTATAGTCACTCTTTTTTTAGAAGATGTAAGCTCTATATTTGTAACATCTGATGGTTATTTAACAGGAGTAGTTTCTAGAAAAGATTTTCTTAAAAATGCTATTGGAGGAATGGATTTAAACATGATACCTGTAGGAGTTATAATGACAAGAATGCCTAATATCATAACTATAGCTCCAGAAGAAAGTGTGTTAAATGCAGCTATAAAGCTAATCGATCATGAAGTAGATTGTATACCTGTAGTGGAGGAAGTAGAAGTAAATAAGAAGGAAAAAAAATATAAAGTAATTGGAAAAGTATCAAAAACTACTATCACCCGATTATTCGTAGAACTTGGGGAAAGTGACTAAGGGGGGAATTTAATGGATAGTAATATAGTAATTTATATATTATCAGACTCAATCGGTGAAACAGGAGAACAGGTAGCTAGAGCTGCTGCAAGTCAATTTAACTCAGGAAAATATGAAATAAGGAGATTTCCCTATATAACTGATGAAGAACAAATAGTGGAAGTATTTGAAGAAGCAAAAGAAGAGCAAAGTATAGTTGTTTTTACTGTTGTTATAGAAAGACTGAAAAAATTCATACTCCTTAAATCGAAAGAATATGATATTCCTGCTGTAGATTTAATGACTCCAGTTTTAAATTCTATAGAAAGTGTAGTAGGATTTCAACCAAAAAGAGAATCTGGACTTATAAGAAGATTAGATGAACAATATTTCAAAAAAGTGGAAGCTGTTGAATTTGCAGTTAAATATGATGATGGAAAAGATACAAGGGGTATAAAAAAAGCAGATATTATACTAGTAGGAGTATCAAGAACTTCAAAAACTCCACTAAGTATGTATCTAGCACATAAAAATTTTAAAGTAGCCAATGTCCCCTTAGTTCCAGAAGTACCAGCACCAGATGAGCTATTTGAAAAGGATACTAAGAGAGTTTTTGGTCTTATAGCCAATCCATTTAAGCTAAATGAAATAAGACAGGAAAGATTAAGATCTCTAGGACTTAGTAACAATGCAAACTATGCTAGTATTGAGAGAATAAAAGAAGAATTAGAATATTCTAAGAAAATAATGGAAAGACTAGAATGTAAGGTAATAGATGTTTCAAATAAAGCAGTAGAAGAAACGGCAGGTATTATAATAGAAATTATGAAAGAAAATTTTGATTAAAATTCATATAAAAAGGTGCTGTTATAGCAGCACTTCTTTTTATACTAAAATTATTATAAAAAAAAGTGAAAAAAATAAAGGATTATGAACAATTTTGTTGTATATATAATAACAGCACTAATTTTAAAGCTTTAAAAAAAAAGGGGTATATAATATATGAACATTAGGCTAGAAGCTGAAAAAAGGGAAAGAAAAACTCTTTCAAAATATGCTACCTTAAGTTCAGAAACAAATGGGAGGAAGATAAAAGAAGATAAATGTGAAATAAGGACTGATTTTCAAAGGGACAGGGACAGAATTATACATTCAAAAGCTTTTAGGAGGCTTAAACATAAAACCCAAGTTTTTATAGCTCCAGAAGGAGATCATTACAGAACCAGACTTACTCATACATTAGAAGTATCACAAATATCTAGAACTATTTCAAGAGCATTAAAATTAAATGAAGATTTAACAGAAGCAATAGCATTGGGTCATGATTTAGGGCATACACCTTTTGGTCATACAGGAGAAAAGATATTAAACAAACTTCATCCTAAAGGATTTAGGCATAATGAACAGAGTTTGAGAGTTGTAGACTTTTTGGAACATAGTGCTAAAAGACAAGGACTCAATCTAACCTATGAAGTAAGAGATGGTATATATTATCACACTGGTGAAAAAAAGCCAAGATTTTTAGAAGGTATAGTAGTTAGACAGGCAGATAGAATAGCATATATAAATCATGATATAGATGATGCTATAAGGGCAAATATTATTACTGCTGAGGATTTACCTAAGGATTGTATGGAAATATTGGGTAGATCTCATGGTGATAGAATCAATACTATGATATTGGATATAATTAGATATAGTAGGGATAGTTCTAATGTGTCTATGAGTGAGAATATAAATTATTATACAAATAAATTAAGGAAATTTATGTTCAATAAAGTCTATCTAGATGACTATGCAAAATCAGAGGAAGGTAAGGCAGAATATATTATTGAAGAGCTGTATAAATATTATTTAAAAAAACCAGAGGAACTTCCCTATGAACATAGAAAAATATACAAAGGCAGAGACTTTTCAAAAGAAGATATGGTTTGTGATTATATAGCGGGAATGACGGATAGGTATGCTGTAAATTTGTTTACCAATATTTTCATACCTAAACCGTGGAAAAAATATTAAAAAAAAGAAGGAAAACAACAAGATTTATCGAATATAGTCGAAAGTAGCCATTGGAAGTATAGGTGATTTGTGATGAGCTATTATATTGATGATGATACAATAGAAAGGGTTCGTTTAGAAAATAATATAGTGGATATTATTTCAGAGTATGTAACCCTCAAAAGGACAGGCTCCAACTACGTTGGCATATGCCCTTTTCATAGTGAAAAAACTCCTTCTTTCACTGTATCAGATACAAAACAATTCTATCATTGTTTTGGCTGTGGTGAAGGTGGAGATGTAATTTCTTTCATTATGAAGGAAGAAAATTTATCTTTTCCTGAGGCAGTAAAATTTTTAGCAGATAAAGCAGGAATTATATTGAAAGAAAAAGAAAATAAGAAATATAAAGAATTAGAGGATAAAAAAGAAAAGCTTTATGAGATTAATAAGGAAGCTGCTAGATATTTTTATAAAAAACTAAAAACAAATAATCAGGCATTATTTTATTTAAAGAAAAGATCTATTGACAGAAGAACAGCTACAATATTTGGTCTAGGATATTCTGACTGGAGCTGGGATAGTTTATACAATTATTTGATTAAAAAAGGTTATAATGAAGTAGATATTGAAAAAGCAGGTTTAATAATTGGCAAAAAAGGAAAAGATGGATATTACGATAGGTTTAGAAATAGAATCATGTTTCCTATCATAGATATAAGAGGTAGGGTAATTGGTTTTGGAGGAAGGGTTATAGATTCATCTAATCCTAAATATTTAAATTCTCCAGATACTCTTATATTTTCAAAGGGACATAATCTTTTTGGGCTCAATATTTTAAAAAAGTATTCTAACATAAAAAAAATAATATTAGTAGAAGGATATATGGATGTAATTTCACTATATAGTCAAGGAATTAACTATGCAGTAGCTAGTTTAGGAACAGCTTTTACCCAAAACCAAGCAAAATATTTTAAGAGATATGAAGATAAAGTATATATATGTTATGATTCTGATTTAGCTGGACTCAAAGCTACAGACAAAGCTTTAGAGATATTTAAAAAGGAAGGTATAAATGCAAAAGTATTAATATTGCCTTCAGGAAAAGATCCAGATGACTTTATAAAAGAAAAAGGAAAAAAGGAATTTGAAGAGTTATTCAAGGATTCTTTAAATTATATAGATTTTAAAATATATTTCTATAAAAGACAATATAATCTAAATGATCCAGATGAAAAAATTAAATTTACAAAAAATATATCAAATTTTATTAAAAATGTAAAAAGCCCTATAGAAGCAGATGTATATTTGGATAAAATCTCAAAAGAGACTAATATATCAAAAGAAGCTATAAAGAAGGAGATTATAGGAAAAAGTAGAATTATAGATAGGAAGAATACTCCTAAGGACAAGTATATAAATATTAATAATAGAAATAATAAAGATAAAATAACTCCAGTAAAATCTGTATTGGAACCAGGTCATTTAATTGCAGAAAAAACTATTATTAAATTGATATTTAAATATAAAAAATATTTTAAAAAGATTAGAACTCATATAAAACCAGAAGATTTCATGGATCATGAATGTAGACATTTAGCTAAATATATATATGAAAATTATGAATATGGAAAAGAGTTAAATGAAGAGGAAATTATTAATTATTTTAAAAACATAAAAGATGCAGATTGTAAAAAAGTATTGGAAATATTAAATTTAGATATTAGTGCTTCAGATGAAAATATAGATAAGGTCATAGAAGATTTAATAGAAAAACTAATTTCTTCTAAATTAAAAATCAGGAGAAAAAAAATAACAGAACAAATTCATAATATTGATATGAAAAAAGAAAAGGATGAAGAGGATGTGGAAAAATTAAAACAGTTATGCTCAGAGCTTGTAGAAATAGACAGAAATTTAAAATTGCACCAATAGTTTTGCTGAAAGGAGGGAGTGCTGGTGGGGCAAATGAAGAAAGGCAAGAAAGAACAAATAGAAATTGTAAAGAAATTGATGGATAAAGGTAAGAAGCAAGGTATGCTTACTTATAAAGAAATAATGGATAATTTAGAGGAAATAGATCTAGATTCAGAGCAAATAGATAAGATGTATCAGAGTTTAGAAGATATGGGAATTGAGCTTGTAGGAGACAAGGATGAAGATATACTACTGGAAAAAGATGAAGATGAAGATGAGGATGAGGATGAAGACAAAGGTGGAATCATAGCACCTCCAAAGGGAATAAATGTAGATGATCCTGTTAGAATGTATTTAAAAGAAATTGGAAAAATTCCTTTACTTAGTGCAGAAGAAGAAGTTGAACTAGCTAAAAGAATGGAATCAGGAGATGAAATAGCAAAAAGAAGGCTAGCCGAAGCCAATTTAAGATTAGTAGTAAGTATTGCAAAGAGATATGTAGGAAGAGGCATGTTATTTCTTGATTTAATTCAGGAAGGAAATTTAGGTCTTATGAAGGCTGTTGAAAAATTTGATTATAAAAAGGGATATAAATTTAGCACCTATGCTACTTGGTGGATACGTCAAGCTATAACTAGATCTATTGCAGATCAAGCAAGAACTATTAGAATACCAGTTCATATGGTTGAAACAATAAATAAGCTTATGAGAGTATCAAGACAATTAGTACAAGAGTTAGGCAGAGATCCAACACCTGAAGAGATTGCTAAAGAAATGAATATGGAAGTTGATAAAGTAAGGGATATTATGAAAATAGCTCAAGAGCCTGTTTCCTTAGAAACACCTATTGGAGAAGAAGAAGATAGCCATTTAGGTGATTTTATTCCTGATGATGAAGCTCAAGCACCAGCAGAAGCTGCCACTTTCACATTATTAAAGGAACAACTTCTAGATGTATTAGATACTCTTACTCCAAGAGAACAAAAAGTTTTAAGGTTGAGATTTGGTTTGGATGATGGAAGAGCAAGAACTTTAGAAGAAGTAGGTAAGGAATTTGATGTAACAAGGGAAAGAATAAGACAAATAGAAGCAAAAGCTCTAAGAAAACTTAGACATCCTAGTAGAAGTAAAAAATTAAAGGATTTCTTAGAATAGAATTAAAGGTTCGCATTATGCGAATCTTTAATTCTAATTTTATTTTAAGGATTAATAGAAAGGAAATAAATATGAAGCTATCATTGAGATTAATAACTATAAAAAATTTCGTAAAAGAAAATTCAATAGTTGCAGATATTGGAACAGACCATGGCTATATTCCTGGCTATTTAATAGAAAATAATATAAGTAAAAAAGTTATTGCAACAGATATAAGCAAAGGCTCTTTAGATAAGGCAATAGAATATATTGAAAAAATAGGATATAAAGAATATATAGACACTAGATTAGGGAATGGATTAGAAGTTTTAAAACCCTATGAAGTAGATACAATTATAATAGCAGGAATGGGCGGCTTATTAATAAAAGATATAATAGAAAAGGATTTAGAAATAACAAAGACTATAAATAATTTTATATTTCAGCCTATGGGAGCAGCTGAAGAACTTAGAAAATATTTATATGAAAATAATTTTAAAATAATAGATGAAAAAATAATAAAAGAAGATGGAAAATATTATGAAATAATATATGTTAGCAGGGGTAAAGACTATATCGAGGATGAAATATATTATGAAATTAGTAAAAAATTATTAGATAAAAAAGATCCTGTTTTGAGGGAATTTATAGAATTTAAAATAAATAAGACTGAAGAAATACTTAAAGAATTAGAAAAAACTCATACAGAAAAAACAGCTAAAAGAAAAGAAGATTTATCTTCTAGGCTTAAAAAATATAAGGAGGCTAAAAACAGCTATGAAGGCTATTGACATAATAAATATTATGAACAAATGGGTCCCACCCTATTTAATAGATAGCTGGGATAGTACAGGATTTCAGATTGGGGATCCAAATAAAGAAGTAGCAAAAATTTTAATTTCTCTAGATTTAGATAGAGAAACTTTTAAAAAAGCTAAGAAAGAAAATATAGACATGATCATTACCCACCATCCACTACTATTTAAACCTGTAGACAAGATCACAACAGAAGATTACAAAGGAAAGTTAATGTATGATTTAATAAAAGAAGATATAATAGTATATAATGCACATTCAAATTTAGATTTGGCTATAGGAGGAGTAAATGACACTTTAGCAAATATATTAGATCTAAGCGATTTAGAAATACTTGAAAAATCCTATGAAGAAAAACTATATAAATTGGTAGTATTTGTGCCTAGAACATATGCAGATAAATTAAGAAAGGCGTTAGGTGAATCAGGAGCAGGATGGATAGGTAATTATAGTCACTGCACATACAATATAGATGGCATAGGAACTTTCATGCCTAGAGAAGGTACTAATCCTTTCATAGGAAGTTTAAACGAAATTGAAAAAGTAGAAGAAACTAGAGTAGAAACCATTGTAGAAGAAAGTAAATTAAATAGAGTATTGAAAGAGATGTTAAAAGCTCATCCTTATGAAGAAGTGGCCTATGATATTTATCCATTATATAATGATGGTATCCAATACGGCTATGGAAGGATAGGGAATATAGAAGAAATGCCCCTATATAAATTTTTAGATAAGGTGAAGAAAAAATTAAGGGTAGACAAATTAAGAGTTTATGGAGATTTAGAGAAAGAAATAAGAAGAATAGCTGTATGTGGAGGAAGTGGAAGTGATTTTATAGAGTCTGCTTCCAAGAAAGATGCAGATGTATACTTAACAGGAGATATAAAATATCATGATGGACAGCTTGCTAAAGAATTGGGACTTATATTAGTAGATGGAGGTCATTTCCATACTGAAAAAATCATTCTACCAGTAATAAAAGAAAAACTTCAAGAAAACATAAAGGAAGATATAGAGATGATTTTACATGAAAAAAGTACAGCACCTTTTTCAATATACTAATTAATTTTTTAAAACTTCATCAAAACTTGGCTTTACCTAATAACGGAGGTGGAAGTGAGATATGGAGCAGTTAGAACTTTTGTGGGAATTGCAGAAACATGAGGACTATTTAAAAATTATAAAAAAGAAATTGGAAGATTTAGCAAAGACAAGTTATATAGAAACTATGACTATAAGAATTGAAACATTAGAGCAAGGGTTAAATGACAAGGAAAAATCTTTAGAGAGAAATAGTGAATTATTTAGAAAAAATAATTTAGCACTTAAGGATTTAAATTATCAATTAAGTAAAATAGAAAAAGAACTATATAGTGGAGTTGTTACAGATTTAAAACAACTTGATTATATGGATAAGGAAAGTGAAGTAATTAGAGATGATATAAATAAATTAGAAATAGATATGTTAAGCATAATGGAAGATATGGATGAAATTAGACAAGAAATAGAAAAAATAAAAATAGAACATGATAAAAATAAAGAAAGATTTAAAGAAAGTATTCTAGAGTATGAAAAAATAACTAATGAATTAAGAGAAGAAGCAAGAAAGGAAATGGATTTCATATATGATATATCATCGAAAATAGAAAAAGATATATATGAAAAATACAGTAGTATTAAAGAAAATAAGGGATATGCAATAGCGGTAATAAAGGAAGATGAATGTAGCGGATGTCATGTAATAATACCTATCTTTTTATTAGATAAAGTAAAAGCTAAAGAAGAAATAGTCCAATGTGAAAATTGCAGAAGAATATTATATTACTCCACCAATCCATAAAATACCTTTGCAAAATTTTATAGTTTATGTTATAGTTATAATGTTAAAAAACGAAATAAATGAGTAGGTCGGGTGGTCGCATGCTTAAAGCATGAGGAAAGTCCGAGCTCCATAAGGTAGGATGCTGGGCAATACCCAGTAGGGGTGACCCTAAGGATAGTGCAACAGAAAGATACCGCCTGATTTCGTCAGGTAAGGGTGGAAAGGCGAGGTAAGAGCTCACCAGCAACTAGGTGACTAGTTGGCTATGTAAACCCCATCCGGAGCAAGACCAAGTAGGGACAAAAGGTGACAGTTGCCTGCTGTCGTCCCAAATGGTAGGTCGCATGAGCCTATTGGTAACAATAGGTCATAGATAGATGACCATCTAAGACAGAACTCGGCTTACAGATCTACTCATCATTGAAAACTACGCCATTTTATATGGCGTTTTTTTATTTTGCTACTAAAAGAAATATCATTATTTGATATACAATAATACTAAAATTAAATATAAAGGTAGTAGTAGGTTATAATATTAATAATACTTTATCGAGGGTAGAAATAAATCATTATATAAAAAGAGTTTACAAGATTATAATGATTATATGTAATTAGTTACAAGCTAGTTGAATGTAAAAAATCAAGCTATAAATTGTTGTACTATTGTCAAAAGTTAGAAAGTATGATAATATGGGTATGAGTAAGGCAGAGTAAGCGGTTTGCGTAAAGTGCTAAGGGATGGGACGTTGCCCTTAGACGAAGAGCTTCAAGTAGTTTGCGATAAACCGTTGCGTTCGCTGTCACATTAACAAACGGACCTTTTTTTCGTTTGCTGTGGCAGACTGCACACTAGAATAAACGAAGAGGAGGTTTTTTTTATGAAAAAAGGAAAGATGTCCATTAAAGAAATGGCATATTATGCCATATTGATAGCTTTAAATGTTGTTTTAACTAGAGTTGGAAGTATTAGAATAGGTGGTGGAGGAGTAGAGATAGTTAGAATTGGTTTTGGAGGTTATCCTATAATATTTGCAGGATTAGTATTTGGGCCTTTAGCAGGAGGGATTGTTGGAACTATAGGAGATATAATAGGACATTTTGCAAGTCCAATGGGGCCATATATGCCACATTTTACTATGACAGCTGCACTTACTGGGATCATTCCAGGACTTATAATGATGCTCTTTAAAGAACCTAAAAATTCTTTCTGGAAATTAACAGTAGCCATAGGAGTTGGACAGATAGTCACATCTATTTTTCTAGTTCCATATTTTATGAAGACTTTATTTAGTGTTCCTATGATAACTACTGTACCTGGAAGAGTAATAGGTCAAGCAGTTCATATTCCACTATATGCTTTCATTACACGTGAAATTCAAAAGAGACTTTCCGTAATATATGCTGGTAACTATTAATCTTTAAATATAAAATTTATTTTCAAACTAGCCTAATTTTCAAGGGCTAGTTTTTTTCAGTCATAAAATATTATTAAATTAATAAATATAGAAAAAGGTTCTAAAGATTTATTATAATCAAATAATGGAGGTAAAAAAATGGATAACAATATTTTATATGAAAAAATTTATACAGCATTAATAGGAATGTCTAAAGAATATTCAGTGAACAAAGTGGAAGAAATAAATATGGTTGAAAATATAGGAATAGGAATTGATACAGAGGATTTAATTAAATATTTGAAATCTAAAAACAATCCTTTATTTGAAGAACTTAAAAAAATAAATATAAGAAAAGAAGAACTAGAGATAATTACTATAATTATAACAAATATTAAGGGAAAATAAATATGTTATTTCCTCTAATATATAATTAACTAAATTTTTATGGTATCATTGTATTATTCTACCATAGTAAAAAAGTCATATTTATTTTTGTTTTCAAAAATAAATAGTTAAATTTTTATCGAATATTAAATCATTCTAGGGAAGTTTAGGAAATATTTAAAAAATATAAAATAAATAATCAGAATATAAGGAAAAATCTGATTGACAAATTATTTTAAAAAAGGCAAAATAAATAATAAGAACTATATATTATCAAAGGAGGAGATATTAAAAAACTAATACATTAATAACAATGTTTTACATTTAGTTATTAGCAAAATAAAATAAGGAGAGGTGACGGGTAATGACAAAAAGGAGAATCTTTAGTTTGATATTAGTGCTATCAATCATGTTAGGTAATATGACAATAATGTCAAGAAATAGCGCAGAAGCAGCTGAGACACCACAATATAAGAAGTTTCATTCTATTAACAGAGGTAATGTAAAAGCACAAGGGGCAGGATATTTATTAGGTTATATAGATAGAAAAGTATCTGATAAAACCTATACAATAACTACAAGAATTAAGGAAGATGAAGATAATAAGCCTGCATATTGTTTAAATTATAATCTAGACAGTCCAAAGTTTAATGGAAATGAATTTAAAAAAACTAATGAAAAGCTAAATGCTAAGGAATATACAGCTCTAATGTACAGTTATGGTGGTCCTAAAGATAAGACAAGCAAAGCTTTAACTCCAGATGAAAGATATTATGTATCTCAAGTAGCCATGTATTCAATTACTGATGAAACTACAGAAATAACTAAGAATAACTTAGTTAAGCACATGGGAACTCTTATTGATCACAATAAGAGTGAAGAAATATTAAATAATATCAATAGTCTTATAAGAGAAATAGAAGAAAATACATTACCCTTACCGAAAGAGGAAGAAATATCAGTAAAAATTAATGGTGCAATCTCTCCAATGGAACAAAAAGGCAGTTATTTAGAATCAGGAATGATACAAATAATAAATTCAAATTTAAATGGTTTATTGAAAATAGATAAAAAGGATTTAGGAAAAGCATATTTTGTTGATTTAAATGGTAATCAGGTAGATGACAAATATGTTTTAGAAGGAAATGAAGTTAAATTAAGAATCGATACATCTAATGCAGGTGAAGGTGGAAAAATAGGATTTACAGTTAATGGACAAAGGAACTTTTCTGATGCCAATAAATATATTCAAAGGCATGCCAAAGATACAGGTGTAAATGGTAAGAAAATTCAAAGGATTGCTTGGATAGGAGAAGTTGAGAAAACTGCATCAGATTCTTTCTCTATAGAATATGATGGAATAAAGAGGGATATAGAGATTACTAAAACTGATTATAATGGAAAACCTTTGGATGGAGCAGAATTTATATTGCTAGACAAAAATGGAAATGAAATTCAAGGACCAATGGAAACCAAGGATGGAAAGCTCCTATTTGAAAATATTTCATTAGGTGAATATAAGATAGTTGAAACTAAGGCACCAGAAGGTTATGTTTTAAACAATGAAAAAAAATTAGTAATTGTTGAAGGAAATTCACCAGAATTAATTAAAGTAAATATTGAAAACAGGCCTATAATAGGCAGTTTGAAAATTACTAAAATAGATAGTCATTCTGGGGAAAAACTATCTAACTCTAAATTTCAAATTAAAAATGAAAAAGGAGAAATAATAAAGGAAGGAATTACTGATGAAAATGGCATTGCTATATTTGATGACCTAATATATGGTAAATATAAATATGTTGAAATCGAAGCACCAGAAGGATATGATCTTGATACAACAGAATATCCTTTTGAAATAAAAGAGGATGGTGAAATTGTTGAAATAGAGATAGAGAATAAAAAGACTGAGAAATTAAAAGAGATAATAAAAATAGACAAAACAGATAAAACTGATAAAAAATCAACAAGAGAAATAGCAAATATTAGTCCAAATATAGAGAAGAAAAATAAATATACTACTAAACAATCTGAAAAAATCGGAACAACAAATCTCCCTAAAACAGGAAATACAAACGATTTCATGTTGTATTTTTCAGGAATAATATGTATATTAATAGGATTATATTTTAAAAAGAGTAATATATAAAAAAATAAAATATCTTCGGTTACAATATTGTAGCCGAAGATATTTTTATATCCAAGATAAGTTTTTCATGCTTATATCCAATGAATAAATAGTATGTGTGAGCATGCCCAATGATATAAAATTAACCCCAGTATTTGCAACTGCTCTTATATTGTCTAAATTTATATTACCAGAAGCTTCTGTACTACATTTATTACCTATTATACCTACTGCCCTTTTCATCGTCTCAATGTTCATATTATCTAACATTATAATATCAGCACCTGCAGCTATTGCTTCTTTTACTTCTTCTAAAGTTTCAGTCTCTACTTCAATTTTGTTGCCCATAGGGAGACTTTTTTTAACTTTTAGAATGGCTTCCATTATTCCACCGGCAGCACTAATATGATTGTCTTTTATGAGAATGCCATCAGATAAATTAAATCTATGATTGTATCCGCCGCCAATTGTAACTGCATATTTTTCAAGTATTCTTAAATTAGGAGTAGTTTTTCTAGTATCCAATATTTTTGCTTCAGTTCCTTCAACTAGATTAACAGCTTTATTCGTAATAGTTGCAATTCCACTCATTCTTTGTAAAAAGTTTAAAGCAATTCTTTCTCCAACTAAAATATTATATGCATTTCCATATATAGTTCCAAGTACTTGTCCAGCATTAACAGAATCACCATCATTTGCATAGAATTTAACATCAACTTCATTAAGTATATGAAATACTCTTTTGAAAATTGGCAATCCAGCTATTATACCATTTTCTTTTCCAATTAGTTCAACCTTACATTTAGAATTAGATTCTACAATAGCAGAAGTAGTAATATCTTTAAAAGAAGAATCTTCTTCTAGTGCATTTTTTATGATATTGTCAACAATTAGCCAATTCATATTGTTCTCCTTTCCTAATCTCTTATCTTGTAGCTAATTCAAGCATATTTAAAAGGGATTTATTTGCTGCTACTCTCAATGATTCTTCAAGAACTATTTCATTTTTTTCTAATAATAAACTGTTATATAAATCTTTCAAAGTTATACATTTCATTGGATTGCAGATAATATTTAGACTATGAAATCTTTTATTAGGATATCTGTTTTTTAGCTCATACAAAATTCCATCTTCAGTTATTACTAAAAAATCTTTAGAATCACATTTTCTAATATAATCAATTATTTGACCTGTACTCCCAATAAAATTAGCTAACTTTCTAACCTCTTTTTTACATTCGGGATGTACTAAAACAATTAGTTTTGAATTAAATTTTTCTTTATAGTTTAAAATATCTTTAGCACTAATATTATCATGAACATCACAAGAACCATCCCATAGAATTAATTTTTTATCAGGAAATTTTTCTTGAACATGGTTTCCTAGATGTTTATCAGGAATAAAAATTATTTCATTGGCATCAATATTTTTAATCACATTATATGCGTTAGAAGATGTACAACAAGCATCAGAAACAGCTTTTACTTCTGTTAATGAATTCACATAGCTAACTACCTTAGCATTTTTATGTTTCTTTTTCATACTTATTACATCCTTTTGAGAAGCAAGTTTTGCCATAGAACATTTAGCTTCAGTATTAGGTAGTAGAACCTTCTTATTTGGAGAAAGAATTTTAGCACATTCAGCCATGAAGCTTACACCACAAAAAACAATTATTTCACAGTCAAGTTCAAGACCTATCTTACTTAAATAATAGGAATCACCTACATAATCAGCTAATTCTTGTATCTCGTCTCTAACATAATAATGTGCAAGTATAGCTGCATTTTTCTCCTTTTTCAATCTAAGTATTTCTTCTTTATAATTTTTCATAAATAATCCTTTCTAATAAATTAATATTATTTTTTTAATGCAATTGCGTCTATTTCCACATCAATACCTCTTAATTGAACCCCAATAGTAGTCCTAGTTGGAAATGGCTCACTGAACATTTTTCTATATACAGAATTCATTTCATCAAAATACTTAATATCAGATAAATATACAGTTGTTCTAACAACATCTTTTAATGAACAATCTGCCTCTTTTAAAATTGATTCAATATTTTTGATAACTTGATAAGTTTGATCTTTAATATCTTTTTTTATTTCTCCCGTAATAGGATCCTGTGGACGTTGTCCAGCTGTAAAAACATAATTTTCAGTTATAATACCCTGTGAATATGGTCCTGCAGGGGATGGTGCATTTTTTGTAGAAATATCTTTAAAATTATTAGACATTTTTAATCTCTCCTTATCTTATTGATTACAACCATTATAGCAAGTGTATATACACCTGTCAATACATATGCCGTTGGGACGCTAATGGCAAACTATTTTTTTATGAAAGCTAGTAATGATAATGAATAGAAAGAAATATATTAAATACATGTAGCAACCTAAAGGTTTTAAGTTATCTGACAAAAGTAAAAGAATATAGTAATATTAAGGTATCTAAGGTTATTAGCCTACCTATGAGGAATTTTAAATTTAATTATGATAAATTAATATTCCATATTATTGTAGTTTATTAAAGTATTATCTTAATAAGAAATTGTTGTCCTCCAATGAAGTGAAATTCTTGGAAACAACGATTTTTTTATTTTAAGAATTGGTTATTTATATTGAATATAGCAGAACTTAAATTATTCTCCATTGATTGACAAAAAAATAATAATGTAGTATTGTTAGAATATTAGGATATTTATAAAAAATTAAAACATATTTTATTTGTTATTGCATGTTTTTAACATATAAAACTATTAATCTACTATTTATCTAATTAACAGTTTTATATGTTAAAAACAGGTTATATATAACGGAAAGTTTTCATATAAATTATATAATAGTTTAACTTTCATTTGGACATGTTGTTTTTTATCTATACCCCGAATCATATCTAATTTTTAAATAGTTAAGGAGATTATAATATGAGATGGAACAGTTTAAAGTTTAAAATTCCTTTTACTATATTAATATTTTCACTTAGTTCAATTCTTATGATTACCATATTTATTCAAAATGTCACCTCAAAACATATAAAAGAAGATGTTCTAAAAAATAATATGACTTTATCAAATATGTTGTCTCAACATATACAGCTTTATGTAAAGGATGCTAAAGAAACTGTTATAACATTGGCCAACTTTGCTACAGAAAGTGGAGGAGATATAGAGGAAATAGAAAAAGAAATCTATAGAATCTATGACAATTTTAAATACTTTGATTTAATTTATTTATTGGATACAGAAGGAAATATGCTTGTATCAAAGCCTGAAAATGAAAAAGCTATGATTAAACATAATTATTCCGATAGAGATTACTTTAAAAAAGTTATGGAGGATAAGACACCTTGTATAAGTGATCTTTATGTAGGAAGAGTACTAGGACAACTTCATTTTGTCATTGCTGCACCTATATTTGATAAAAATAGTAATGTAATAGGATTAATAGGAGGTGGAATAAATCTATCTAATATTAAAAAAATTACAGAAGAAGTACAAGAAAAATTTGAAGGAGAAATATATGTAGTAGATCAAGCAGGAGCAATTATAGTTCATCCTGAAATAGATAATATGGAACGTTTTATAAAAATGGGAAATTATACTTTTTCAAAAGATGACAATGAAATTGAATTATATGATGTTATAAAAGATAGAGAGTCTCAACTACTAAGTTATGAAAAAAATAATGAAAAATATTATAGTACCACGAGCTTTGTAGATGAAGTTAGTTGGACAATAGCTGTGAAACAATCAGAATTTGCTATATTAAAGGAGATGATTTGGCTAAAAAAACAATTAAGAAGTATATCTTTTATGCTTATTTTTGCAACTATAGTTATTGGACTAATATCAGCCCAGAGAATAATAGGACCAATAGAAACTTTAGTCAAAGGTGTTAGAGTGCTAGGAAGTTCTTGTGAAAGTGTAATTCCCATTTCTATAAACTCCAATGATGAAATAGGAGAGTTAGCGGAAGTCTTTAATGATATGAGTGTTAAACTTAAGAATAATATGAATAGGCTTAAAGAATCTTATAATAGAGAAAACTATTTTAGACAGTATTTAGACAATATTTTAAAGAGTTTAGGAAGTGGGATATTAGTAGTAAATGAAAAAGGTAATATAACTTTATTTAACAAAGCAGCAGAAGAGATAACAGGATTTAAATCTAAGGATTACATAGGAAAAAATTCTCTTGATTTTTTTAAGAAAACAGAAATTTGCTTAGAAGATTTTGTGGAAAATATTAAAAATGATGAAGACATTCTAATTTTAGAAAGACAGCTAAAAAGAAGTGATAAAAAATACATACCAATAAATATTTCTATATCATTAGCTTTTGATGAAAATAAAAAGGTAATTGGCATAATTTATCTCTTTAATGATATTTCCAGGGAAAAGAAAATGGATAGAGAATTAAAAAAATTAGATAGAATGCATATTCTAGGAGAATTATCTGCAGCACTTATTCATGATATTGGAAATCCATTGGCTGGAATAAGTAATTTGTTAGAACTTTTAGACACTAATTGGGAAGATGAGAAACTAAGGGAAGAGATATTTTACTTTTTAGATAAAGAAATAAGAGAATTAAATGATCTTATTGTAAACTTCCTGAGTTTTTCAAGGGACACTAGTTTAAACAAAGAACCAACAAATATAGTTGAACTTATGAAAGAAGTCATAAATTTACTTAGGCCAGAAATTATCAATAAAAATATTAGACTTTCGGAAAATTATATGGATGAACAAAAGTCTATAGTAAATGTAAATAAAGGAAATATAAAACAAGCACTTATAAATATAATAATTAATTGTATACAAGCAGTAGGCAAAAGTGGAATAATTTTCATGGTAATCAAAAATTATGAGGAAAAAATAATTATAAATATTAAAGATAATGGCAAGGGAATAAAAAAGAGAGATCTAGGAAAAATATTTGAACCTTTTTATACTACAAAGAAGGAAGGTACTGGACTAGGTCTTTCCAGTACCTATAAGACAATTAAAGAACATGATGGCCATATTTTTGTTAATAGTGAGATAGGTAAAGGTACAGAGTTTGTTATAGAATTAAAAAAATAGTTGGCTAAATTGGAGGAATTCTATGAAGATATTAATAATTGATGATGAAGAGAGTATTCGTTTTTCATTAAAGGTAAGTTTGGGAAAACTTGGCTTTGAGTCATTAGTAGCGGAAACAGGCGAAGAAGGATTAGAATTATTTAAATCCCACTCTCCTAAATTAGCAATTGTAGATATAAAATTACCAGGCATAGATGGCATAGAAGTTCTTAAGAGAATTAAAAAGGTAGATCCAGACTGTATAGTTATAATGATAACCTATTTAAGTGAAGTTAGATTAGCAGTTAAATCTATGAAAATAGGAGCTTATGATTATTTTATGAAGCCCTTTTCTCTTGCAGAAATAAATAATGCTGTTAAAAAAGCAGCTAGATATATTGAAAAAAAACAAGAATTAGATAAATTGAATTATGAATCAGAATTTATAGGGGAAAGTGCTCCTATTAAGAATATTAAAGACATAATCGAAGTTATTTCTAAATTAGAAATGAGTACTCATGTTTTAATACAAGGAGAAAGTGGGACAGGTAAAGAAGTAGTAGCTGAACTCATTCATGAAAAAATGAGGAAAGATAAGGCTTTTGTGCCTTTAAATTGCAGTGCTATACCTAAAAATCTTCAGGAAAGTGAATTATTTGGATATGAAAAGGGAGCCTTTACAGGAGCTAGTGAAAGCAAGGAAGGATTAATAGGAAAATCTCATGAAGGAATTCTTTTTTTGGATGAAATCGGTGATATGGATTTAAGTCTACAAGCTAAACTTCTAAGGGTATTACAGGAGAAAAAATATAGACCTATAGGTTCTTTAGAAGAGAAAGAATTTGATACAACTATTATTGCAGCTACAAACAAAAATTTGCAGGAAGAAGTAAAGAAAGGAAATTTTAGGGATGATTTATATTATAGATTAAATATAATACCTATATACATTCCACCTCTTAGAGAAAGAAAGGAAGACATTCCACTGCTTATCTATTCATTTCTAGAAGAATATAATTTAAAATTAAATAAAGGGATTAAAAAAGTCGATAAAGAAGCAATGGATATATTATTAAACTACAATTGGCCAGGAAATATTAGAGAATTAAAAAATGTTATAGAGAGAATGGCTATTTTCAATAAAGGAGACTCAATTTATATAAAAGATTTGCCTAATGAAATAAAAAGTTATTTTTATGAAGAAAAAAAGAAATTATCTCCACTTGAAATTGCAGAACTAAAAGTAATACTGAGCTCTTTAGAAAGACATGATTGGAATATATCTAAAGTATCTGAAGAATTAAATATATCTAGACAGACTATAAGGAGGAAAATGGGAAAGTATGATTTGGAAAAGTAAATAGTATTTTGTTTAGTGGTAAGTTTTGAACGTGAAAGTTCAAGACTTACCATTTTTTATTTATGAATAAATAGAACATTAGTAAATTAGCATTTTATTGTAAAATAAAATTGGCACAGTTTGTGCAACAATTATATAATTAAATTACAGATTTGAATAATTAGAAGGAGGGGTTATGTTGACAAAGGAGAGAATAAGATGTGAAAAACTAAGGGATAGAATAATTTCAGCTGAAGAAGCTGCAAATATATTTAAAACAGGAATGGTTGTAGGAACTAGTGGTTTTACTCCAGCAGGTTATCCGAAAGCAGTACCTTTAGCTTTAGCTAAAAGGGCAGATAAAGGCGATAAGGTAGAGATAACTTTAATGACAGGAGCTTCAGTTGGAGATGAGCTTGATGGTGCATTATCAAGAGCTGGAGTAATAAAAAAGAGATTTCCCTATCAAACTAATACTTCTTGTAGAAATAGTATAAATAACGAGGAAATAGAGTTTTCAGATATACATTTAAGTCATTTACCTCAATGGGTGAAATATGGATTTATAGAAAAGATAGATATTGCACTTGTAGAAGCTATAGCTATAACAGAAGAAGGAGGAATAATTCCATCTACATCTATAGGAAATGCCAATGTATATGTACAAAAGGCAGATAAAGTAATAGTAGAAATAAATACTAGTCAGCCTTTAGGATTAGAAAGTATACATGACATATATAGTCCTGAAAATCCTCCAAATAGGAAGCCTATTCCAATACTAAAAACAGGAGATAGAGTTGGTACATCTTATATACCATGTGATCCTGAGAAAATAGTAGGTATAGTTATTACAGATATAAAAGATGCCAATAAGAAATTAGCTGCCATAGATGAAGATTCTAGAAAGATGGCAAATAATTTAATAGATTTCTTAGAAGGGGAAATAAGATTTGGAAGATTGCCAGAAAATCTCCTTCCATTACAATCTGGAGTAGGCAGTGTAGCAAATGCAGTATTAGGGGGATTAGTAGATTCGAACTATGAAAATTTAACTGTTTATTCTGAGGTTTTACAGGACTCGGTATTAGACTTAATAGATTGTGGAAAAGTGAATACAGCTTCTTCTACATCTCTTACCTTGTCAGAGGAAAGATTAGAAAATTTCTATAACAATATAGATCAATATAAAGAAAAAATAATACTTAGACCACAGGAAATAAGTAATAATCCTGAAGTAATAAGAAGGTTAGGAATAATAGCTATAAACACAGCAATAGAAGTGGATTTATACGGCAATGTAAACTCTAGTAATATAATGGGAAGCAGACTTATGAATGGAATAGGAGGCTCGGGAGACTTTGCACGAAATGCTTATCTTTCCATATTTGTAACACAGACAACAGCTAAAAATGGCAATATATCTTGCATAGTACCAATGGTATCTCACTGTGATCATACAGAACATGATGTTCAAATCATAGTAACAGAGCAAGGAGTTGCAGATTTAAGGGGATTGAGCCCTAAAGGTAGAGCTAAAACTATAATTGAAAATTGTGCTACGGGAGAATATAAAGAAATGCTAAAAGACTATTATAATAGAGCTTTAAAATGCTCCAAGTATAAGCATACTCCTCATATTATTGGTGAGGCTTTATCATGGCATAATAGGTTTTTAGAAACAGGTACTATGAGGATAAATCCTTAAAATTATAATATAAGGGGGTTTTGTAAGTGTTTAACGACAATGAAATAATTAATATTAAAGAATCTAAAAAGAAATGGGAAAGTGAAGTAGTAGATAAAGCAATTAAAAGATTTCCAGAAAGAAAAGAAAAGTTTTCTACAGTTTCAGATATTGAAGTAGACAGATTATATACTCCTGAAAATATGGAGAACTCCGACTATGAAAAAGATCTAGGGTACCCTGGAAAATATCCATATACTAGAGGGGTTCAACCTACAATGTATAGAGGTAGGTTATGGACTATGAGACAGTATGCAGGATTTGCTACAGCAGAAGAGTCAAATAAAAGATATAAATATCTTCTTGAGCAAGGTCAAACAGGTCTTAGTGTAGCTTTTGATCTTCCAACTCAAATTGGCTATGATTCAGATCACTCTCTAAGTGCAGGAGAAGTAGGAAAAGTTGGAGTAGCCATTGATTCATTAAAAGATATGGAGATTTTATTTGATGGAATTCCATTAGATAAAGTAAGTACTTCCATGACTATAAATGCTCCTGCCAGTGTTCTTTTAGCTATGTATATAGCAGTAGCTGAAAAGCAAGGTGTATCTCAAGATAAACTTAGAGGTACTATTCAAAATGACATATTGAAAGAATATATTGCAAGAGGAACTTATATTTTTCCTCCAGAACCTTCTATGAGACTTATAACAGATATATTTGAATATTGCTCTAAAAACGTTCCTAAGTGGAATACCATAAGTATCAGTGGATATCACATTAGGGAAGCGGGGGCTACTGCTATACAAGAAGTAGCTTTTACGTTAGCAGATGGAATTGCATATGTAGAGGCAGCAATTGAGACAGGATTAGATGTAGATGATTTTGCACCTAGACTTTCATTTTTCTTCAATGCTCATAACAATTTATTGGAGGAGATAGCTAAATATAGAGCGGCAAGAAGGATTTGGGCTAAGATAATGAAAAATAG